>CANHEC010000006.1 GCA_947459455.1 Chitinophagaceae bacterium | reverse complement strand
CGGGATGCAGCAAGCCGCACTTATTTGCATTTTTTGTAAGTAGTAGCTGCGGGGGTCCATGGCGCCGGTCGTCCATTGACAAACTTGCAGTAGCTTGTTGCTATGTACAAAATGAAATGCTGCTGGTGGATGCTGTGCGGGTGGCTGCTATGCAGTACCTGCCTGCTGGCACAAACTGCCGGGCTGGACAGTCTGAAAAGATTAGCCGACCGGGCAGCCAGCGATTCACAGCGGCTGGATCACCTGAAAATTTATGCGGCCAGGCTGTGCGAATACGATTCGTTGAAAGGGGTGCAGCTGTTTGAAACCATCATTGGCGAAGCTCGCCAGCGCGGCTATCTTCTGCTGGCAGCCGATATGATGCTGGAAAGAGGCATCATCCATTACAACCGGGGAAACTACTTTGCCAGTATTGCCAGCGACGAAGCCACCGAAAAGGCCTACCTGCCGCTGCCCGAATCGAAAAGGCGCACCTGGGGCCTGGCTGCTGTGCAAAACAACCTGGGTATCGCTTACAGCCTCTTCAACGATTTACCCCTGGCACAGCAGTATTACCAACGGGCCATTGGCCAGTTTGAAAAACTGCGGGATAGCTCGGCACTGATCACTACCTGGTTCAATATGGCGTTTCTGTATATCGACATCCAGGACTGGCAGACAGCGGCTAACTTTTTGCAACGCAGTGTAGACCACTACCGCAGCAATGCGGAACAAGCTAATCACAACGCATTCATCCAAAGCCGGGCACGCCAGGCGGCCATACTTTTCAGGCTGCGGCGTATGGGCGAGGGCCAGCGCATACTGCTGGAGGCTGAATCCACCCTCAGCCGCTTCTATTTTCAACTGGCGCACATCTACTGCCTGAATGCCCGCGGCGAGTATCATGCAGCATTGGGCCAATGGCCGCAGGCACTGCAGCAGCACATGCAGGGCTACCAGCTAAGCCTGCAGTACGCCGACCCGTATTATGTAGCCGATGAAGCATGGGCAGTGGGGCGTGCTTTCAGCAGTCTGAACCAGACCGATTCTGCCAAATGGTACTTGCAAAAAGCACTGGATGTGGCGAAGCAGTACAACTACATGCCCAAGGTGAAATTCATTCTGCGAGAAATTGCCACCGACTTTGCACGCCGTGGCCAATACCAGCAAGCCTGGCAGGCAGCGCTGCAACTGGCCAACTATAGCGATACAGTAGTAGTGCGCCAAAACCACGACCGCCTGCTGCTGAACGAAGCGAGGTATAACAACCAGGTACAGGTGCAGCGCATCTCAAGCCTCGAAAAAACAACGCTCGAACAAAGTATCAGTATCAGAAAAAAAAGTCTGCTGAACTATGTACTGATTGCAGCCACGGTGGTGCTCATCACCGTTTCGGCACTGGGCTACCGCAACTACAAGCAGAAACAACAGCTGCAACAACAGCAGATAGAGCAGCTGGAAACCGATAAACAACTACTAGCCGCTGAGGCCCTGATGCGGGGCGAAGAGCAGGAGCGGACCAGACTGGCCAAAGACCTGCACGATGGGCTCGGTGGCATGCTCAGTGGTGTCAAATTTTCATTTCAACACATGCGAGATAACTTGGTGATGACCCCGGACAACCAGGCTGCATTTGAACGAAGCCTGGATATGCTGAACAGCTCCATCAACGAGCTGCGCCGCGTAGCCCACAACATGATGCCCGAAAGCCTCGTGAAGTTTGGCCTCGACGCCGCCCTCAGCGACTTTTGCAGCAGCGTAACAGATAGCGGCGCTCTGGAGGTACGCTACCAGTCGCTTCACCTGCAGCAAGCCAGCGTTAGCCAGCAATTATCCATAGCGGTGTATCGTATAGTACAGGAACTACTGAGCAATGTGCTGAAACATGCTGCAGCCACACATGCGCTGGTACAGGTAAGCATGCAAAATCAAGTATTGCAGATAACCGTAGAAGACGACGGAAAAGGCTTTGACAAGCAGCAACTGGCGGACAGCAAAGGAATGGGTTGGAATAATATTCGGAGCCGCATAGATTACTTACAGGGAAAAATGGATATTCGATCTGCGCCCGGCGAAGGCACCTCAGTTTTTATAGAATTGCCCCCCATATGGCCATAACCCTTTTTATTGTTGACGACCATTACATGGTAGTGGAGGGTATCAGAAGCCTGATGCAATCCGAGCAAGGCATAGAGTGGATTGGCCACGCCTCTAATGCGGCATCCTGCATGGCATTTCTGAAGAGTAGGCAACCCGATGTGCTGTTGATGGATATTAACCTGCCCGACCAATCCGGTATCGATCTTTGCAAGCAGGTAAAACTGTTGTATCCTCAAATATTTGTAGTGGGCCTCAGCACATTCAATCAGCTAAGCTTTATTCAGAAAATGCTGGACAATGGCGCCTCGGGCTACCTGCTAAAAAATGCCGGCAGCAAAGAAATAATGCTGGCCATTGATACTGTGATGCATGGCCGCCAATACCTGAGTGTAGAGGCCGCTGGCATTGTACGGCAGTCGGCACATGCAGGTATGCCGGTACTTACCCGCCGCAAAAAAGAAGTATTACAGCTGATAGCAGAAGGCCTCACCAATCAGGAAATAGCCGACAGATTGTACGTAAGTGTATCTACAGTAGACACCCATCGCAAAAACCTGCTGCAGAAACTACACGCAAAAAATACCGCTGCCCTCGTCAAAATTGCCATGGACCAACAACTACTATAAGTTGGTCAAAATCCCCTTTTTAGTGGAACCTGTTTCCGCACATCAGTAAGACTTTCATGGCCATAAATGAGTGGCTATGAAACAAACTATATATCTATTTTTTTGGGTAATGACGGTCGCCATCGGGCAAAGCACATTTGCACAACCAGTAAATGACAATGCGGCCGGAGCCATTACGCTCACTGTAGTGGAGAGCGACGCATTTGGAACCAACTGCACCCCTACTACCAACATAAGTTGGAATGGCGCCACCACAAGCCCCAACAGCATTTGGAACTGTGGCTGGGTCAACATCATAGCCGACGTGTGGTATAAAGTCACCGTCCCTGCCTCGGGCAGCTATAGAGTAATACTGGCACCGGCCACAGGTGTATCACAAACCGAGGATGGCTACCAGGTATCGTTGGCCGCAACAGATCAATCGGACAATATTTCGAGCTATACAAACTGTACCGATTATATATCTCTTGAATACCCAATTGTATCCACCAGCGGGCGCACACCCGGTAGTACAGAGTACATCCGCATATGGAAACAATCCGGGGTGACCAATGGCAATTTGAAAATCTGCGTCATGGATGCCCCTGCAGTGGCACCAGCTAATCAACGGGTAGGCGTAGGCATCAGCTCACCAAGGGCCAACTTTGATGTAAACGGCCACCTGCATGCACAAGGAAACATTACCACTTATGGCAAAATTGGAATGGGCACCGCCAATCCGCAATTTCCATTAGACCTGACAGGCAGAATGCGCATCCGGGCAGAAGAGGGCAAGAATGAAACGCCGGGCATATGGATGCACCGCCTCAGCAATACCGGGCTTCCGCCCTTCTTCCTGGGCCTTGCAAACGACAGCGTATTTGGCATTTACAGCACAGGCGGCATCGACTGGAACGGATTTACCATGAATAACCGAACGGGCCTGGTAAGCATGAATCAGGGTGTCAAATTTCCCAGTCAACTTGGACGCTTCACCATTCGCAAAGATCCCTCACAAGCTGCCGGGGAAAGTGCTGGCATATGGCTGAACAGAAATGACAACTCGGGTGGTGCTGCATTTGTGGGCCTTGCCAACGATAACCAGGTTGGGCTCTTTGGCAATGCCGGTGCAGGATGGGGCCTTACTATGAATACGGCCACCGGCCATGTTGGAATTGGACTAAACGGCGCAGCAGCACAGGTACCTCTCCAGTTTTCTAATGCACTCGGGCTCACCAAAATTTCGTTGTACCGAGGCGCATACGGTGATGTAGGCATAGGCGCTTACGGAGGCGAACTGCGTTTGCAAAACGACATCCCGAATGGTAAAGTAAGCATGGGCGTCCTTCAAACCAATGGCACCTTTTCAGAATTGGCCAAAGCAGAACGAAACGGCGCCTACGCCTTCTCTATCTGGGGTAGCTTGTGGGCCAATGGAACTACCTACGCCAGCGACGGCCGCTTTAAAAAGAACATCGAACCACTTCAGGAATCATTGGACAAAGTATTGCAGCTACAAGGCGTCTCCTACCAGATGAAAGCGGATGAATTCCCGAATGCGCATTTCGATTCCGCAACACAGGTGGGCCTCATAGCGCAGGATGTAGAGAAAATTGTACCTGAAGTGGTGACAGAAGGCCCGAACGGATACAAAGCCATCGATTACGCCAAGTTGGTGCCACTCCTCATTGAAAGCATCAAAGCCCAACAGGTGATGTTGCTAAAACAACAAGCCGAGATCAATGAACTTAAACGGAAAAAACAGCAGCGGTAAACAGATAAATCACACCCTTAGTTAACCATTTATTGGCCACTCAATATGCACCGATGTACCCACATCCGGGGATGACTGTATATCAACTTCTCCCTTTAAAAAATGCACCCGACTACGAATGTTGGCCCATCCGATACCCGCTGAAGCAAGATCATCTGCCACAGACATGCCGCGACCATTATCCTCTACCGTAATTGACAACCGTCGTTCGTGCCGTGTCACCTGCACCACCACTTCAGACGCACCGGCATGCTTCAATACATTGTTCACCAATTCTTGTACAATGCGATATACGCTTATGGCTTCACCTTTTGATAAATTATCAGCATCCAGCAGGTGACAAGAAATGCTAAGTTGACTGCTCTGCTGCATGTCGTGGCAAAAATCGGTCAGCGCTTTACTGAGGCCGAACTTTACCAAACTCTCCGGCATCATGTTATGAGCTATCCGTCGCATTTCATTGATAGATTGGTCAAGCATTACAATGCTCTTTTCAAAAGCGGCTTGCCCTTCTTCATCCAAGAGCACATTGCCCTTGGTATGCTGTAATGAAAACTTGATACCGCTCAGCATACCCCCTAATCCATCATGCAAGTCTTTGGCCAGCCGGCTTCGTTCTTGCTCCTCGCCCTGCATAATGGCTTCGGCAGCGGCCAGCTGCTTTTCTTGCTCCAACCGATCTATTTCCTGCATTTGCAGCCGTTGCTTTTGCTGCCACGTACGCCACACCAGTACCAGGCTCACCATCAACAAAATGGCCAAAGCGCTCAGGGCATAATTCAGGTTGCCTTTCTGCCGCAAACTGTTTTGCTGCTGTTTCAGCCGATCTTCTTTTTGCCGCACCAAATAAATGGTTTCCAACTCTGCTATATCACTTTGCAGCCGTTGGTTGTTAATGCTATCTGCCAGCATAGCGGCCTGCTTGGAAAAGGATCCGGCAGTTGCCACATCCTGCAGGGCAAAATGAATATTGGCCAGTGTGCTAAAGCATTTCTGTTTCTCTGACAGCACGTGTAATGAATCAGCAATAGACAGAGCCCGCCGGCCAAAGGCGAGTGCGGTAGAGAAGTCCTTTTGATACAGATGCGCAATAGCCAAGCCTCTTAAAGCAATACCTGTATTTTCCATATTACCCATGGCGGTACTAATGGCCAAAGCTCTTGAATACACGGAGCGGAGCTGATCAAACCTTTTTTGGTTCACGTATAAATCACCAATGTTCAGCATCAGTATGTTTTCCGAATAATCGTTCTTTAACAGGCGGCAAATCCGAAGCGATTCATTGTAAGCCTGCTCGGCGCTATCCAGTTGGTTCAGCTCGGCATAACTCATCCCCAAATTCGCCAGTGCATTCATCAGCAACAGGCTGTCGTTTTGTACCCGCGATAATGCCACCGCCTCCCGGCCATGCTCTTTCGCCTTATCAAACTGGTCGAGGTTCTCATATAGCGATTGCAAAATATCGTGCCCCCTGGCTTCAATTGCGGCATCACCATGTCGCTCAAAAATGCGCTGTCCTTCAAGATAATATTGCACCGCCAGCCGAAGCTTGTCGCTCAGCCGGGCCGAGGTGCCTGCATTAAAAAATGCCTTTCCCATCATAACGGAATCATCAATCGCTCCCGACAGTCGAATAGCCTCCTGATTGAGTAGCAGCGAAGAATCGTACTTGCTGACCAAATTCAAAATGTAGGTGTAGTTGTTGATGTACTTTATCACGCCACGGGTATAGCCAAGCTATTGACTCAGCTCGCCGGCCAAGCGATAATAATATGCAGCCGTCTCCAACTGGGTGCCTTCATATTGCTGTCCGATATTAATGTACAAATCCACTTTGTTGGTGTCTGCTTTTGCTGCAGGCAATAACCTCAACAAACTATCAAGATTCATGAGGGTTTGGCTTTGTGCACCGGCGGAGCACAGAAACAGCAGAATGATGAGTCGCAGCGAGAACATGAAATGAAAATGAATATTGGCAAATACAGGGCCCAAATCTATCCGATGGCAGCCGCTGTAATTTCCTGTTTTTAGGGGAAAAGCCACACCGCTTACACTGATAATTTCACTTTGGCGTACACCATGCACCTCCCTTGCGCCAGGAAATTGTATGCAACAACTTTACCTTATTGTGCTGTGTGCTGGCTTTTACCTGTCGCCGGTAAAAGTATTGGCCCAAAAAAACGTGCAGGCTGCCAGCCGCAGCTCAGTAGCTGGCATTCCACTACCGGCCAATACCAAGGCCGATAAACGCCTGCTAATAAGGGTGGCCGCCAAAACCACCATGGATTTGGAAGCAGCTGACAGCAACTGGGTGCTCTCCGACAATTACGAAGTATTTCAATTGCCAGTGGGCAGCAACAACGATTTGTCCGACAGCATCATCGCTGCACTGGAAGACAGCGGATGGCAACTGCTGATAAACGAACGCAACAACAAGTGGGGGCTGGCCAGCAAAGGCAGTCGCCGCCTCATTGTTTATTTTGAAACAGCTAAAAAAGAAAGCTGGCTTTACATTGCCGAGATAGTTCAAGGGCAAGCCAGCAAACCAGGTACGCCTCCCACTCCTGCCACACCGAAACCCGTTGCACCACAGCCGGTGCAACCTGCCAATCCTCCTCAGCCCGTGCAGCCGGCAGCACCTGTAGCAGTGGGATCTTACCAGTTTCATACCACCAATTTTGATGATGGCTGGACCGCTACGGCAACAGCCAACTGGGTAGAAGTAAGCAAGGGGAGCATCAAAGTGCTGCTGCACTTCAGCAATGGCGCCATCGACATGAGCAGCCTGCAAACCCCCACCATTAATGCCAATGCCTGGAACACACTGGTGGCACCCCGCTACAAAGACAAACGAGATTTCTATTCCTTCAACGGCAATCTGAGCTTCTGGCCTTCGTCTGCCATTAGTGCCGTATTAACCGATCATCAGGGGCAGCAGCATTTTGTGGTGCTCTTCAGAAGAGGCAATGGGCCGTTTATCGAATTCATCAGCCCCAACCAAGCCACATTCGAAAAAGAGTTTGGCATCAACATTACTGCAGCCAACGACCAAAACCTCATTAATAGTTACGACGAAACCTGGCTGAAAATGGACAATATGCAGCAACGCAACAAGTTTGCCGTAGCCCCGGCCGACCTTATTGGCCACTGGAGCGAAAACAGCGGATCGTATGCGCAGATGTACAATGTATACACCGGCAACTACGCTGGCATGAATGCCATTAGCAACAGTGCAGAGTTTTGGATAGCCGCAGATGGCAGCTATAAGAGCCAGCATAGCGGCGCCAGCGGTATGGTAGGCAGTCAATCATTTTTTACCCAGAAATACAATGGGCGCTATACCATGAATGGCAATTGGGAAGTGAGCTTTACTAACCGACACAACAATAAAACAGAAATCTATTGGTGCCAGTTTGAAGCTGTGCGTGGCGGCCGTATCCTGCATCTACAAGACAAAACCGCCAGCAGTCTGCAATACCATCTCACCAGGAAATAACCGTAAAAAATGCTACAGTCCAATTTTGCACGATTGAATGGCCGACGCAGTATGCTGATGATGGCTTTCATTTTGACAATACCATTTGCACATGCACAAAACGTAGGCATTGGTACCAGCAATCCGATAGCCCGCCTGCATGTAGCCGATAGCAATGTGCTGTTTACCGGGCCCAACAATGTGGTCAACAATACGTTGGCCAATCCACCGGTACAAGGCCCGGGTACCCGCATGATGTGGTATCCGCAAAAAGCTGCGTTCCGGGCCGGGCTGGCGTTTGGCAACCAGTGGGATAAAGACAGCATGGGAATTATTTCCGTTGCGTTGGGCAATAGCACCAAAGCCATGGGTGAGTCTTCCTTTGCTTCGGGAGCCGCCACCACGGCATATGGCGATCGCTCTACGGCCATGGGAGAAAGTACCACAGCTTCAGGCATCGCATCATTTGCCGCAGGTACAAATAGCATTGCTGCAGGCAGAAATGCTATCGCAATGGGCTTAGGCAATGTTGCGTCAAACGATTACACGGTTGCACTCGGCACCTCCAATACAGCCAGCGGATTTGCCTCTTTTGCATTTGGCCAATTGGCAAAATCCACCTCCAACACCTCCATTGCCATGGGTATTAGTGCCAATGCCGCTGGTTTTTCAAGCCTGGCATTGGGGCAAAATACAGAAGCCCTTGCACAAGGTGCCATGGCCATAGGTACCGAAGCAAAAGCTACCGGCGTTTATAGTTATGCATTCGGTTATCGTGCACAAGCCAGCAACGATATGGCTGTGGCGATTGGCAACGAAACGAGGGCCCGTTCTTATGGCAGTATGGCTGTGGGCAGCCTGAACGACACCAGCGATGTCATCACTCCAAACTTTAGCCAGCCTACCGACCGGCTATTCCAGATAGGGAATGGTACAGTCATGGGTCGCAGCAATGCCATGACCGTACTGCGCAATGGCCAAACCGGCATTGGCACGGTACAGCCTACGGCACTATTGCATGTGGCTGGCAGCTTTAGGCTGCAAAATGGTACCGAAGGCCCCACCAAGGTACTCACAAGCGACGCCACCGGCACAGCCACCTGGGCCGAACTGCCGGCTATCTTGTATGCATGGTCTGCCAATGGTACTACCTTGTACAATACTTCCGGTGGCAATGTAGGCATAGGCACCAGCAACGCTACACAACGGTTGGAAGTGGTGGGCGGCCCCAGTCCCAATGCCACCAAAGTAGTCATTGCAAACAGAGGAGGCTTTGGCCCGGCAGCCCTCGAGTTTGTAAGCGACTACGGATTTGGCAGCCAATGGCGCCCCGGCTTTATTCAGAGCAACGACAATGGTGGATTTACCGGGCGGCTTGAATTTTTTACTAATGGCACCGGTAGCAATAACCTGTACGGAGCTGTAAAAGCCATGGAACTGCGCAATGGCGCCGTCCTCACCGCCACCGGCAGCGTAGGCAGTTTTAGCGATGAGCGACTGAAGCAAAACATAGCCCCTTTCACCGACGGCCTCAATGTGATCAACCAGATAAACCCGGTACAGTTTGAGTACAAAGCCAATGCACCCTTCGGCAACAGCCAAACCCAAATCGGTATCGTAGCACAAGAACTGGAAAAAATTGCGCCTTACATGGTACACCAAACTACAGAAGGCAACATGCAAGACATCCGTTGGGTAGATCACCAGGCCTATATTTTCCTGCTCATCAATGCCATGAAAGAGCAACAGCAACAACTGCAGGAGGCCAATAAAAAATTGCTGCCATGCAAGAAAAATTAAATAGGTTGAAGGATTAAACAGTCGCCTATGAAAAGCCCTTCATTGATAATCGTGGTTCTGCTGGCCTGCGTGGGTGCCGCCGCACAAAACGTTGGCATTGGCACCGCAGCACCTGCAGCCCGATTGCATGTAGCCGACAGCAGCGTGGTATTTAGTGCCGCTGGCATCGTTCCGCAAAACCCTGGTAACCCGCCCATACAGGGTAGCGGCCGAAGAATGATGTGGTATCCCGGCAAAGCTGCCTTCAGGGTGGGTTATGCAGTCGGCACAGAATGGGATCTCAACAATATCGGGTCATATTCTTTCGCCACGGGATATGGCGCTACTGCGTCCGCTGCTTATACATTTTCGGCCGGGTTCAGCAGCAAGGCTACCGGCGAAGCCTCGGTGGCTATTGGGGCTTTTACCACTGCCGATGCCTTGTATGCCGTAGCTATCGGGTCTAATTCGCAGGCAAAAAATTTCGGTGCCATCACCCTTGGAACAGCCAACCAAGCCCTGGGCAACGCATCATTCGCAATGGGCTACAGCAATATTGCAAAGGCTTCAGGCGGCACCGTCATTGGTCAGTACAATGATGATACCGATAGTCCGAACCCGAACGATACCGCTTCGCTCGACCGGATTTTCCAAATAGGTAATGGCTATTACGACGGGAATCTCGATGCTGAGGTAAGAAAAAACGCCCTTACCGTTTTGCGCAATGGAAACACAGGCATTGGTACCCTGCTGCCCACCAATAAGCTGGATGTAGCCGGCGACATCAACCTTACCGGCAAACTAAAGTTGAATGGCAATACCGGAACGGCCGGCCAGTATTTAAGAAGCAACGGAAACGGTGCGGCGGCATCCTGGCAAAGCCCGACATATAAACAGGTGTTCATGTCTTCTTTAGATGCGCTTATTACTACTCCGGGTAATACATTCAGATACGGGCCTATTGCAGCCGGACCCGCCACCATCGGCGCCGCAAATAGTAGTAACATTTCTTTCGTGGAATACATTATGCCACATGCCGGTCGTATAGATTCTTTGTCCATACAGGCCACAACGGCTTCCAATTTAACCTACGGAGGGCCCAGCACCATTACGATATCTGTTTTAAAGAACGGCGTGGGCGTCGGATTTTCCCGGAGTATTACTGCCCAACCTATAGAATACAGCGTAGCACGAGTAAACGCAGTTATGGGCATCACCTTTGCTGCAGGCGACAGGCTTTGTTACTACTACTATATCTGGAGCGAGCCAAACACGCCTGCACGGGTAAATTGTTCCATGGCCGTAACTTTTAATTGACCCCGACATCGTCATAAAGCAAGCTATCGCCCACCTGTATGCATGCTGCCTCTTCAGCCATACATCCTGCGGCACCATTGCACCTTGCAAACTGCCGGCTGCAGCGGCGCCGCTATAGCCATAAGCAGCAGAAGCACCCTATTTATTCAATCTTCGGCGGCCTCCATGTGATCGATCAGATCAATCCGGTACCGCTCGAGCACAAAGCCAATGCCCCCTTTGCCTGCCAGCAAACACAAATTGGCGTCATTGCCCGGGAGCGGGATAAAACAGCCCCCAGCATGGCACGCCAAACCGCTGAAGGAAATCTGCAAGACATGCGCTGGGTCGATCACCAGGCCTATATTTTCCTGCTCATCAATGCCATCAAAGAGCAACAGCATCAACTGCAGTAGGCACTCAAAAAAATCCGGGAACTGGAGCAAAAAATGAGTAGGTTAATACCTCAAACACACGAACATGAAACACTTACTCTTGCTGGCACTGCTAGCCACTCATCAGGTGGCCACTGCTCAACATGTAGGCATTGGCACCACCTCCCCACTTGGCCAACTCATGATCAGTGGTGGTGGAAACATAAACACGCCGCAGCTGTACCTGCGCCAAACCAACAACGACTTCAGCCGCCTGCGGCTGCAAACCGGCAGCAGCCGCTTTTGGGATGTGGCCGGCTACAACGGCGCCACCGCCGCCAACGATCTGCTGAATATTTACAACAGCACATCCGGCGACCTGCTCAGCATCACAGGCGCTGGCCTTGTGGGCATTGGCACCACCACGCCCAACAGCCGCCTTCATGTCAATGGCCGAATCACCAGCCAATCGCTGACCATCACCGGCACTGGCGATACTTACGACTACCTGATACGCAGCAATAGCAGCGGCGATGTAGGTAGCCGCAAAGGCTTTGGGGCGCTCGGCATCAAGTACTGCATCGCACTGGAAGGCATCTATCCGCCCCGAAACAGCAACGATCCTGTACTAAACGGCTTTGAACCCTACATCGGCGAAATCATGCTCTTCGCTGGCAATTTTCCACCCCGTGGCTGGGCCTTTTGCGAAGGCCAGCTACTGCCAATCATCCAAAACACCGCCCTCTTTTCCATACTGGGCACCACCTATGGCGGCAACGGTACCACCACCTTTGCCCTGCCCGATCTGAGGGCTGCTGTGCCGGTACATGCAGGCGTACCACTGTCCGGCCCTACCTGGCTGCAGGGCGAAAGAGTCAATTAATACCAGCACCAGCCTTCCTGCCGGCCACAGCTGGCCTCAAATGCAGGCCGTCTACTATCTTTGCGGCCCCGCACAGCAGCGGGGCATTTTTTTAATGAGTGATACCAGCAGCTGTGCTCATGGCAGCAGTGTTGCGTCGCAATCACTTCATCTGCAGTACCCACTGCAGCAAACGACGACAGATTATGGCCTTCAACATTCGCACAAAAATCAAAGACTTGTTGGTGACGGAGCCCACGCACCAATCAATCATTGTCATGGGTTGGGTGCGCACCTTTCGCAGCAACCGTTTTATAGCCCTCAACGATGGCAGCACCATTAATAATATTCAGGTAGTAGTCGATTTCGAAAACACCGACGAAGCCCTGCTCAAGCGCATTACCACCGGCGCCTGCCTCCGCATTGGCGGCCAGCTGGTGGCAAGTGTAGGATCCGGCCAAAAGGTCGAGGTGAAGGCAGAGTCAATAGAAGTGCTGGGCGACAGCGATCCTGAAAAATATCCGCTGCAGCCCAAAAAGCACAGCCTCGAATTCCTGCGGGAAATAGCCCACCTGCGCATGCGTACCAACACGTTTGGTGCCGTATTCCGGGTGCGCAATACCCTGGCCAGCGCCACGCATGAGTTCTTTCAGGGCCGCGGCTTTGTGTACTGGCACAGCCCCATCATCACCGCCAGCGATGCCGAAGGCGCCGGCGAAATGTTTCGCGTCACTACCCTTCCCATCGATGGCAGCGCTCCCAAAAACGAAGACGGCAGCATCGACTTCCGCGAAGACTTTTTTGGCCGAAGCACCAACCTCACCGTGAGCGGTCAGCTGGAGGGTGAACTGGCAGCCATGGCCTTCAGCGAGATCTACACCTTTGGCCCCACCTTCCGCGCCGAAAACAGCAATACGGCCCGCCACCTGGCCGAGTTTTGGATGATAGAACCCGAAATGGCTTTCTACGACATTGAAGACAACATGAACCTGGCCGAGGCCTATATCAAGTTCCTCATCAAAACGGCGCTGGAGCGCAATGCCGACGACCTCAAATTCCTGGACGACCGCCTGAAGGATGAAGAGAAAAGCCTGCCGCAGGACAAGCGCAGCGAAATGGGCCTTATCGAAAAACTGGAGTTTGTACTCAACAACAGCTTTGAGCGCATCACCTACACCGAGGCCATCGATATTTTGCTGAACAGCCCGGCGTATAAGAAGAAAAAGTTTCAGTACGACGTGAAGTGGGGCATCGACCTGCAAAGCGAACACGAACGCTACCTGGTAGAAAAGCATTTTAAAAAGCCTGTGATTGTGACCGGCTATCCGGCTGCTATCAAGGCGTTTTATATGCGCATGAACGATGGGTGCGAGCCTGGCCGCGAAACCGTAGCCGCTATGGACATCCTGGCCCCCGGCATTGGTGAGATAGTAGGTGGCAGCCAACGCGAAGAACGCTACGACAAGCTGGTGGCTCGCATGGAAGCCATGGGTGTACCGACAGAGGAAATGAGCTGGTTCCTGGATACCCGCCGCTTTGGTGGCTGCCCGCACAGCGGCTTTGGCCTCGGCTTTGAACGCATGGTGCAGTTCGTAACCGGCATGACCAATATCCGCGACGTTATTCCGTTTGCGAGAACACCGAAGAACTGCGAGTTTTAAAGCTTCGCATGCATTCAATAGAATGAATCAAAAAGCCCTGTCACGCATCCGGACAGGGCTTTTCATTTCTCACGGTTTTGTATCGCCAACTACTACCAGCGCATCAGCGCACTGGCCCAGGTAAAGCCGCTGCCAAAAGCAGCCAGGCATACCAGGTCGCCTTTTTGAATGCGGCCCTGCTCCCACGCTTCGCACAGGGCGATGGGCACACTGGCAGCGGTAGTATTGCCATACTGCTGTATGTTGTTGTACACCTGATCGTCGCATAGTTTCAGCTTTTGCTGCACAAACTGGCTGATGCGCAGGTTGGCCTGGTGCGGTATCAGCATCTTCAGATCCTGCGGCGTCAGCCCGTTTGTATTCAGCGCCTCCATAATCACTTCCGGAAATTTCACCACCGCCGTTTTAAACACGGCCGGTCCATCCATGAACGGAAATACCTGCGCATCATCGATCATGGCGTGGCTAAAAAACATCTGGCCGATCTCAGCTTCATCGAAGCTGGCATATTTTTCTTCTTTCCAATGGTTGGCATGCGTGCCGGGGTTGTACATGGCCAGTATTTCGGCGTCGGCGCCATCGCTGTGCAGGTGGGTGCTCAGTATGCCGCGGCCATCTTCCTCGGTAGGCTGCAGCACTACAGCGCCGGCGCCATCACCAAATATCACACTCACATTGCGCCCCCGGGTGCTGAAGTCGAGACCAAACGAATGCTTTTCGCTTCCCACTACCAGTATGTTTTTGTACATGCCGGTTTTGATGAACTGGTCGGCTATACTAAGGGCATACACAAAGCCGCTACATTGGTTGCGTACATCCAGCGCCCCTATTTGGCGCATGCCCATGGCCCGCTGCAGCAGCACCCCACAGCCCGGAAAATAATAGTCGGGGCTAAGCGTAGCAAACACAATGAAATCGATATCCTGCACAGTAAGGCCGGCCCGCTCAATAGCTATTTTAGAAGCCTCCACGGCCATGGTGGTAGTGGTTTCCTGCGTACGGTGGGCGTAGCGCCGCTCTTTGATGCCCGTACGCTCCTGTATCCACTCATCGCTGGTTTCCATGTAGCGGGTCAGGTCGTTATTGGTTACCACATTGGCTGGCACATACATGCCAATACCGGCTATAACTGAAGATGGCATAACAATCGCTTTTAATACCAAAAAACCAAAACAGTCGGGCAAAGTACGGAATCTGGCATAAAACGCAGCTGGCCGGCCCTGCTGCAAAAAAAGCCGGCCATAGAAATGGCCGGCGTCCTAAACTAACAACATGTATTGCAAAAAGGTCGAAATCAGCGGAGGATGCCTGCAGCTTCCTGTACAACGCCGTTGGCATAGCCACGGTACACTTTGCGGCTGCCGGCTACCGAAAAATAGTAGGCCGATTGCTCGGGGTGCTCTACGTAGTAAATTTCTGTGATGGTTTTGCCCTTCACCGCCTGATCGATAGACAGGCGCAGGCGCAGTGGCAGTTGTTCTTTTTTCATGCTGAGGGTAGTGGCCAGCAGGGTGCCATCTGCTTCAAAAAAAGCTGCTACTTCCTGGCCATCGAGTACAAAGCTGGCCCGCAGCAGATCGTTGGCTGTGGTAGACCACTGCACATTTTTTACATGGCCAAATTCAGTCAGGAAGGCTTCTCGTGCCTGGTAGTTTACATCGCCGGGGCGAACGGGGCCGGCAGTAGCGGCCAGGGCAGATACGCCAATAGTAATGGCGAGCAGGAAACGTTTCATTGTGCTTGTGTTTGAAAGTGTGAGGAATGAAATACTGACACAAAACTGCTGCCGGCCGTTGCTATTCGCAAGGCCAAAAGGATAACTGGCAGGAAACGATAGCCGACGTGAGCAACGACGGATGAAGCGGATGAACGGCAGCCAATGTTAAGGCTATGTTAGCTGCTCTGCTAATCAGAGGTGGAGTTACTCCTCCTTCGCTCCTTTATCGCCTACGAACCAATCTTCGCGGTCGCGAAACAATACATTGAAAGTGGTAAGCGAGCCGTAAATACGGGTGATGTACTGCTGCAGGTTCAGCTTGTCTTCATCGGTCAGCACCTTGTGTGCATTGATCTGCTGCTCCAGCACCCGCAGCCTGTCGCGGAGCATTACAATCTTGTGAAAAAACTGCTCGACCGGCACTTCCTTCGGCTT
>CANHEC010000005.1 GCA_947459455.1 Chitinophagaceae bacterium | reverse complement strand
GGCTTTGAAGGCAACACGGTGCTCGAAGGGTTTGCCGAGTTTTTGCGCAACCTGATGGTGAGCAAAGACCCGAAGGCCGCACAACTGCTGGATGTGCTGGAAGGCATGCAGGACAGGTATGCACAGTGTGCTGCCGGTACCAGCATCAGCTACCTGGTAAGTGCGCTGAATGTGGTGGCCGAAGCGGCCATGCAGTACCGCGACGTAAACAACAAACGTCTGCATGTAGAGCTGTGCCTGATAAAGCTTTGCTACCTGCAGCAAGCGCTGGAGCTGGCCGCCGATGGTAGTGGTCAGCAGCTGGTAAAAAAAAACCGGATTAGTGGCCCCATCGCCGTGAAGCCACGTGCGGTAGCGCCCATTTATGGCAAGCCTGCCCCGGCAGCAGCTACCGAAGCCAGGTTGGAAATAGAAGCCCCTGCGCAGCGCAATCCAGCGCCGGCACCGCTACCAGCACCTTCGCCTGCCCCGGCGGCAGTACCGCCCCCTTCGGCCCCGGCGGTAGCGCCTGCCCGCCCGGTACCGCCCCCGCCACCACCTGTTAGCAGCAGCCCCACCACATCGCAGGCAGCTGCCGGCGGCAAAATGAGCCTGATAGAAAAACTGCGGCAGGAAAAGGCAGCGCAGGCAGGCAAGCAAGTGGTAAAGGAAAACCGGCTGCCGGTGCTGGAAGAAGTACAACAACTGTGGAGCAACTACATGGCCAGCATGAAGGCGCAGCAAAAGCACAGCACGGTAACCAATATGCAGCTGGCCACACTGGAGGTGCATGGGGCTGATGTGCGGGTAGTATGCGAAACCAATTTTGGCGCCAAAATGGTGGAGAATGAAGCCACCGACCTGACCGAGATTTTACGCGAACACTTTAACAACCGGCAGATACAACTACTAGTGAGCGTAGACGAGCAAGCTGCCACCCGCCCCCGCGAACTGGAGCCCCGCTACCTCAGTACAGCTGAGCGGTTCAACCTGATGGCTAACCAATACCCACTGGTAAAAGAATTAAAAGAGCGACTCAGACTGGATTTGGGATTTTAACGGCGGTAGCTACCAAAATAAGCTACACGGCTGCATGTAGTTCTCTGGCAGGTACGCCCGCAAGGGTGGCATGTGATCGCAGGCAGCTGCGAATCACGCAGGCATTGGCCCCTATCACGATGTGGTCGGCCAACTGCACCGGACCAATGATGGTGGCGTTTGCGCCCATGTATACGCCATTGCCGAGTACAAAGCGGTCCGTTTCATGGCTCGTCAGACCAATCACATTTCCGCCTACCAGGGTCAGGTTGCTTCCAATAATAGCTTTGTCGTTGATGACCACGCCCATGGCAGGGTGCAACACTTGCAACCCGCCACCAATATTGGCCGTGTAGGGTATTTCAAAATTGGCCAATGCATAAGCCAGATTGGTTAGCGGCATCAGCAAAATGCGGATGACCTTGTACCACTTGCCACACAAAAGGAATAGGCCTCTTTCGATACGATACCAAAGCAGGGCCCAGCAAATCGGCTGAAACCAGATTGTAAACCAGCGCAACGGCTGCCGGCCAACTATTCGTTGCCAATCGCGGCCCAAAAAAGATAGCTGTTGTCGCATCAGAGGTTAAAATTGTTGGCTGCAAAGTAACTGGCGATAGCTGTTTGGCAAGCCATCTGCGTCGTCAGAAGATTTTGACCATTCATGGCTGGCAGCAAAAAGTGCCGGACTCCTGAAATGGCGCCCAACAGCTCGAATCAGCCGGTGTTTTTCAGGCCACCTGCCAGTGCGGTAGTAATGACCAGCAATTTATTCAGGAGTTCATCGGCTTTGGCAGGGTCGCTTTCTTTGGCTGCCCGCCATAGTGGCAATAGCTGCAGCTGCATTTGATGAAGCTGCAGCAAAGCAGGCTGGCGCCGCTCATTGCTGTCGAGCAGGCTGCTGCGGCGCAGCTGTCGGGGCTCGTCAAACAGCAAGTTTATTTCATCCAGCGTCCGATGATATTCTTCCAAAATGATCGGGAGCATGGCACTGCGGATTGCCGGATCGCTTACCAGGCTGGCATAGGCCTGCATCTGTTCGGCATCGGCATTCAGCAGGTTGGTTTCAATATGAATAAGCGTGTAGCGCAAAAAAGGCCATGTGTTGGCCACCTGCCGCAGTTGTGCGTAGGTGGCCGGTTGCTCGCTGCGCAGCTGGCTTAGCGCATAGCCCGTACCATACCACGCCGTCAGGTTGAACCGGCTTTGGTGCCAGCTGAACACCCATGGAATAGCCCTGAGATCGGCCAGGGTACGCTGCCCGGTGCGCCGGGCTGGCCTTGAGCCTATTTTGCTTTGTTCCAATACATCAATGGGCGTGGCCTGGCTGTAAAAAGGGATAAACGAAGCATGCTCTACCAGGCTGCGATAGTGGGCAAACGAAGCGTCGGCCAACTGCTGCACCGCCTGCTCGGGGTAGTGGGGGGGCGGGGCTGCCAGCAGGCTCAGCGCGGCCTGCCGTGCGGCACCCGATAGCAGCATTTCCAGGTTGTAGGTGGCATTCAGCAAATTGGCAAACTGCTGTGCTATGCTTTCGCCCTGCACCGTCAGTTTCATTTTGCCGCTGTGGCTGCCGGCGGGCATACCGTCTAAAAAGCGATGATACTTGCCGCCACCCCGGCTGATGGTGCCGCCGATGCCGTGAAAGAATCGCAGCACCACGCCATGCTGGCGGGCTACCGTCGTCAGCTGTTGCTCGGCCTGGTGTATTTGCCAGCGGCTGGCCAAAATGCCGCCGTCTTTGTTGCTATCGCTATAGCCCAGCATTACTTCCTGCACGGCCAGCTGCTGGCCCTGCCGGGCCGGGTGGGCTAAAAATCCTTCCAGAATTTCGGGGCCTTTGCGCAGGTCTTCAATGGTTTCGAACAAGGGCACTACTGGTATGGATGCCGCTGCCAACCCCGCCTCTCGCTGCAGCAGGTACACTACCAGCAGGTCGCTCACGCTGCGGGTCATGCTTACTATAAAAGCGCCTATACCAGCACTGCCATGCGCCGCCACATGCTGCTGCACGGCTCGGTAGCAGGCCAGCACTTTATCGGCCTCGTCGCCAAAAGAGGTGCCTGCTACTGCAAATGGCCGGCCACTCTGCAGCTCGGTTGTGAGAAAAGCCAACCGCTCCGCTTCGCTCCAGGTGCTGAAGGGCGTGGCAGTGGGGGCCGAAAGGGCCAGTATCTGATCAACGGCTTTGTCGTGAAACGCACTGTTCTGCCGAATATCCAGCTTGGCCAGGTGAAACCCGAAACAGCGCACCTGTCGCTCTATCGGGAACAGCAGTTGATCGGCCAGCCGGTGGGCGCCCATGTCTGTCAGGCTTTGGCGCAGCACCTGCAGGTCTTCCATCAGTTCATGGGGCTGCTGGTAGCCGGCATGAGGCATAGGATCTGCGCTGCGCTGCAGCTTCAGCAGTAGCAGGTTTACATACTGGCGCCAGGGTTCGTGTGGGTTGCGGTGGATGGCTGCGTCTGCCTCGTGTCCCAGCGCTGTTTGCACACGTTGAATGGCGTCTTTCAGCGCCGTGCTCACCGGGTTTCTGCTTTCAGAAAAACTCATGCGGGCTGCCAGCTCGCCCAGCTGCCGCTGCAGCAGGCCAAAGGCTGCCTGCCGGTGTTCGGCCAGGGTAGAGGCAGTTACTTCGGCGGTCACATACGGGTGTCCATCCCGATCGCCACCCACCCAGCTGCCAAACTGCAACAATGGAAACTGATTGGCATCACGCAGCAGCGATGTATCGAAACCCATGGCGGCCCAGCTTTGGCGCAGCTGCGCATCGGCCTGGCGCAGTGCTGCCGGAAATACTTTGGTGAAGTAGTGCAGCACATTGTTTCGCTCGGCCAGCACCGTTGGTTTTTCCAGGTATACTTCGCCGGTACGCCACCAGCGTTCCAGCAGTCCTTTCAGTTCATCGTGTATCGCCTCCAGTTCCAGGGCCGACAGGTGCGTCTGCTCCAGTTTTACCAGCAGCAGGTAAAACTCACGGTGCAAGTCGAGCACCGACAGGCGCTTGGCTTCGGTGGGGTGCGCCGTCAGTACAGGCGTTATTTCTACTTGGCTTATCACCTGCAGCATTTGTGCAGGCGTCAGGCCCGCTTGTTGCCAGTGTGCCAGTGTTTCGCACCAGCTGCCGCGAATGCTGGCCGGGCCTTGTTCATTTATTTTTTGGCGGCGGTAGCGTACGGCACTGTTTTGCTCCACCAGGTTCATAATCTGAAACAGCATACTCAGTGCCTGTATCCGGGCTTCATCGTCAGTGTGCTGCAAGGCATTGTCGGGCTGTTGTATCAGCATGGCCAGCGGCTGGTGGCCCATGCTTTTGAGTACATCGCCAAAAAGACTGGTAATACGCAACAAATCGGCATTGGTGCGGGTGGTGGCACTGGTATTGGTAGCGGCTTGCATGTGTAAAAAACTAGCAGTAAGAAAAGAAGGTTGGGGCACGGGAAGGGCGGCAAAAGTAGGGGACGCCTGTCGGGCGGCACAGCCCTGTTGAATGGAGCCAGTTCGGCACTGCAACACAACCGTTGGCTGCCGGCAGGCATTTGCTTTAGTGTAGCCACCATTGGCGCCGTTGCAGCAGTTCCCATCCTACCAGCTGCACGGGTATACAGCCTATGCTGTTCAGCGCATCCATCATTTGGCGCATGCTAAAGGGTTGCCCTTTTGCTGCCTGTTGGCGGCCGTACTCGGCCATCAGGTTTTCCAGCAGGTACTTGCCGGTAATGTAGCTGGTGCCATAGCCGGGCTGGCGCAGGTACAGGTGTTGCTCAAATATGCGCAGTGCCGGTTCTGTTTTCATCCAGCCGCGGGGCGTGTACTCGCTGTGGATGCCGCCCGCCTCTTCCATGTTCATCATATTGGCATGGGCGTACAAGCTACCCAGCCCACGGGCCGCCCGCTGGGCTATCAGGATGTACACCAGTTCGCGGCTGCGAGGGCTTTGGTCGTACAGGCCGGCCTGCATCCACCATTCTTCTACAGCGGTGGCCAGGCCCTCGTTTCGGTTGTCGAAAATGTTATACAACAGAGCACCGCGCCGAATGGGATTTGGATGCGGCTCCCGGTCCATGCGGGCCAGCTCGAACCAGTGATAGAAATGCGAGTACAGCGGTTTGGGATCGTAGTGGGCGGTGATCCAGAAAAAGTGGCGTTTTTCTTTTGGCACAAAGCTGCCAAGGTGCTGCTGCAGTGCGGTATCAAAGTAGGGCGCTACGGTTACCATGCCGGCCGTATCGAGAAAGCGGATGAGCATACGGGCGGCACTATCGGCCAGGCGGGCATAGTCGGCGGGGCTGGCGGCCTCGGGCAGGGGCGGCAGGTGGCGGTTGCGTTGCTCTTCCAGCTGCAGGGCGGCCCATGCACGGCCCAGTTCCCGCTTCAGCAGTTGCACCTCCTCTTCCCAGGTCATGGGTAGCAGGTGCACATGCTGCTGGTACCAGGTGTAGTGTTCTTTGCCAATGCCCGAAGGACCGGTTTTGGAGGGGGCTTGCTGCTGCAGCCACTGCTGCAGGTGGGTGCTGGCGACGATGGCGGCGTCGATGGCCTGCAGCAGCTCGGCATCGGTGGCTACACCCGGTAGCTGGCGCATATCAGCCAGGTCGGTCACCTGGGTGCTGATGTCGCGGATGCCGGTCACCCACAGGTCGCGGGCATTGCCGGTCAGCTGCTGTTGCGCCTGCTGGTAAAAGGCGGGGATGATGCGGAGCTGCTGCAGCAGCTGGCTGCGCCGGGCGGGCACCAACGGAAACTGGTATTGCCACAGTTCGATGACGGCATGGTTGGTGGGGCCTTCGTGGTCGGGTACATCGCTGCGTTCGGTCCACAGCACTTTGTAAAAAGCAGGATCACGCTGCCAGGGCTTCAGGATGTGCTGGTTGAAATCGTAGCCATTCATTTCGGCCCACACCAGCATCCAGTCGGCCTGCGCCGATAGTGGCCAGCCGCTGGTATCTATTTGCTGCAGGCGCTGCCGCAGCTGCACAAAGGCCGGCTGCCGGCGGGCAAAAGCCGCTTCGCTGTAGTCGGGCGCACCGTGTAGCAGAGGCGGCTGTTCGAAGCGGCGCCAATCGGCAAACAAACTGGTAAGGGCGGCAGCATTTGGCTGGCCAGCCACCGGGGCGGCAAGGGCAGCCAGGCAGCAGCAGAGAACAAAACGAATCATGAAGGGAAGATAGGGGAAGCCGCTGTAGTACCCACCGAGGGCTGCACGTTGCGGCGTTGCCATGCAATTTATCGGATATGATCATGCTGTTATTTTTTACATTTAGCCCTCAACCTTTTGAACCCGGCAGCAGGCAAAGCGCCTTCAAATGCCTTTTAGAACAACCAATCCTATGAAAAACCAATGCATCTCTTTTTGCGCCAGCCTGCTGCTGTGCGCCACCTGGGCCATGGGCCAACAAGTAGGTGTGGGTACCAGCAGCCCTACCGAAAGGCTGGATGTAAACGGCAACGTAAATGTGCGGGGCCAATTGAAAATAAACGGGCAGGGTGGCCAGCCCGGGCAAGTGTTGCAGATGGGGGCCAATGGCCTGCAGCAGTGGACCTCGGCCTTTGGGTACAAAAATCGCCGGGAGTATTTTATTGACGGAACCTTTACAGTGCCAGCCGGCGTAACCGAGATAATGGTGATAGGAGTAGGTGGCGGTGGTGGCGGCGCCAAAGGTGGGGGCGGGGCCAGTGGATCGATGTGCCTGGCAAAGGTAAAGGTGGTGCCTGGTAACCAATTCAACCTTCAACCTGCATTGCGGGCCTTTGGTGCGGCTGCTGAAAATGATAACGGTAGTGACGGCAGGAATACTCAGGTGTCCGGTCCTGCCGCCTTCATCATGGTGGCAAACGGTGGCTATGGTGCCTCGTCTTCTTATCCTGGCGACGGGTATTATGGATCTGCATTCGGTGACAGCATCGTGTACGTAGAAACACGAGCAGGGCAATATGGTGAGGTGACCAAGGAAACCTACAGCCAACGGCTGACGAATGAGTTTGTAACGGTTCGACAGTATGGCAATGGTGGTGCCAGCTTGTTGCCGCCCTATACAGTACAGCAGGGCACTTTCTTCGCTTTCAATTCAGCTACACTATTGAATGTGCGGTTGATTTATGGAAGCTTTAGCCGACAGACCCACGACGGTAGCGGCGGTGCCGGTGGCAATACGCTGGACGGCCGCTGGGGCAGCGCCGGCGAAGCGGGGCGGGTCATCATTTTGTGGTAGGTGCCGCTGGGGGCTGGCAGGGCGAAGCTTTCGTTTTTGTTGGGCGTAAAGTGCTCCTGCATTTTTCGACACCAGACCGGTTTTTAATAAGCCCAGCCCAGTTTTTGGCGATTGACGCTGAGCCGTTGCCGGGCCAGGCTGTCCAGCCATTTGCTTTGAAGCTTGTGCATGATATAGCCCAGCGGTCGTTTGCCTTTCGCCCCTTCTACGCGTTGGTTGCCCTGGGCCGAGTCGGCCACTATGCGATTGTTGTCGATGCTGGTAAGGCTGTCAATGAGTTTAAGATCTTCATCGCTCAGGATTGATTCGGTAAACCCGCTATGATCGGCTGCTATGATGGCCTGAATAGCACCTGAGTGGTTGTAGCTTTTGAGGAGCAGCTGCCGGAAGTAGGTCAGTTTGAACTGGTCGAGGTAGATGTTTTTGTACTGCTTTTTTGCCGAGGATGCTTTGCGTGTGCTTTCGCAGGAGCTGGCGATTAAAAAGAAGGGTAGGAGGAGGAAAAGCAACGTAGATCTGGATTTGGCCATAAGGGGGAGAAGTGCGAGTTTTCGAAATCTGTTGCCTATGGATGGTATTTTGTGACTCCAAATTGTTTTGGACTAATCACTCCTCTGTATGGTTTTGAAACGATGACACTTTCTCCATTTTGAATCCTTACCCGGAGATAGGTAGTGTCTGTTCCTGAATACTTTGGCATCAAGAAAGCAATGAATTCATGTGGCAGTAATTTCAGCCTAAAATATCCATTGCCACAAAAGTCACGCCCCCTTGCCTCTATAGCGTACCAATTGTTGCGGCTGCTTGTATCGACCGCTTCCTGTATAGCGAATACGTAATTGTCTTTCGCATCAAAAATCTTTGGTTCGTTCGTTTGATTGACAACATATACCGGAAAAAAGGTGCTGCCCTTTTTATCTGAAGGACTGCGCTTTGAAGTGATTGTTGTAGCATAATCTGTGAAGATTTGCAAGCCGTCAGAAGATGAAGTATCGAATGCATGGGCATTCTGTTGCCATCTGTATTGTTCTTCGTCGATGATTCTTCCCTGTATGTCAATGTCAAAATTGACAGTATCCGTGAATCTGTATTGTCCACTGAATTTGGGAAACACCTCGTTAATGCCATTGGTATTCCATTGTTCAATACTATCAAACGTTGCACGATGAACGATGGTAGGAAATTTAAAGGCAATATGCTTTTTGTCGCTTACCCTATCTGTTGTATTGCAGGAGTAGAAAAACAGGATACATGCTATTAAAAGTCTGGTCATCGTCCGAGTGCGAGTAAGATAACGGAGTGATTTAAAGAAGGGTATCAATTTGGGTTTTTGGTCTTGTTGCGATACTGTTCAAAGAAGGTTAAGTCGGGTTCATATATTGTCTTGGGCTTTACGCCCAGTTCAACCTTTTCAAACATTTCTACCAATTTGTCGCCGTCAACCAATTCTAATTTGATGTTAGATTTTTCAATTTCATAGGCTGCCTTCGCAAAAGTACCTGTTGTAATCAATAATCCTTTTTCCACGCTACGTTTATTAGTCTCCATGACGCCGATGAAGGCTTGTACTTTTTCAGTTGGAACTGTGCCTTGGTAGCGCTTACACTGGAAGAAGACGCTCAGACTCACGAAAGGATTAAGTTTCAGAGTGGCGTAGCCATCGATTCCTCCATCGTGAGATCGTTGCGTGATTTCAATATTCTCAAAATCATATTCTCTCAATAGCCTGCCACATAAATGCTCAAACCCGGTTGCAGATACAGTTTGCAGTACCTCACTCAGAGTGGGCTTTATATTTGTGTCCGTATTCTCAGGTTCATTTTCTTCTTGCGTCTGAATAATTTTATCAACTTCCGTTTCGACAGTGCCGCCCGCTTTGCTCTCTCGAAGTTCTTGAAAGTATTTAACCCACTTTAAGAAGATTTCACGGCCTTGCTTTTCAGTAAGCTTTGTCTGCCAGCCCTTGTTGGTTAGTGTCCATACTCCATGTTTTGACGACTCAAGCAGGCTTTCCCAGACAAGGTATTGTCTTGCCCATGCAATTTGATTCTGAAATTTCAGAACACCAGATTTTTCGTAACGTTCGTTTAATAAATCCTCAGGCACATTGAATTTTTCACCAATCTATTTTGTTATTTCTCTAGGCTTTGCAGAACCGCCCAAGTCTCTTAGGGCATCAAGAACTGGCCCGAGCCATTTGACAAACTCTGTTTTACCGGCTTTCTTTTTACTCATGGTCTATTTGTATTGGAAGAGAGGCTCTGCTACAGCATAAAAATAGGAAACGTGTTGATGTGCTGTAAAGTGTAGCAATTTCGATTATTAACTGATTTCTGAGGCATTTCTATTAGATTGTTCCTACGGAAGGTCGACGAATTTTGTATGTCTGTCTCTTGATGTTTCGAAAACTATTTTCTGTGAAATGGGTTGCGATTTTGCAGGTGTTGGTGCGTGGCTGAAGTGTGCCCTATTGCCGATGGGCTGCCTGGCCCGGCGTGCCACGCCGCAGGCGGGGGTCTCGGCTCGGCCCGAGACCGAGCGATAGCGAGCCCAAAGGGGCTGGAACTGTAGCTGAAGCGGGCAGGGTGCTGAGTGCCCCCGGTATACTGTATGATTCGCAGGGTGCGTGGTTGGCATCAGGAGCTGCTGTTTTCACACCAATATGTGGTAGCAGGCGGCCGGCAGGCAAATAGTTTTGTGCCGATGAGAACGCTTAAAAGCTTGGGATGGTGCTGCCTGGCAGGCATGCTGTGTGTACAGGCTGTAAAAGCGCAGCCGGCCCTGCTGCAGGGCGATAGCCTGCAGCGCTATGTGCGGCGCTACATGGATAGCATGCGGGTGCCGGGGCTGGCAGTGGCCGTGGTGCACGATGGCACCGTAAAGCTGGTGGAGGGTTTTGGGTGGTGCCGGCAGGGTGGTGTCGAGCGGGTAACGGGTACTACGTTGTTTCCCATTGCATCGGTCACGAAGACATTTACCGGTATAGCGCTGGCCCGGGCCGAGGCGGCAGGCCAGCTGCAGCTGCAAGACAAAGTGACCCGCTGGGTGCCGGCGTTTCGGCCGGCGTGGGAGCCCTACGCCAGCGAGCTGACGGTGGCCGACGTACTATCGCACCGGGGTGGCTGGAAGATCTTTCAGGGCGACCTGCTGAATACCGAGAGCAACCTGACCGAGGAGGAGTTGGTGAGCCGCTTATCGTATGTGCAGCCGGTGTATGCGCTGCGCACCCGTTTTGGGTACAGCAATATGGGCTTTTTGCTGGCCGGGCAGGCGCTGCAGGCGGCTACCGGCCGCAGCTGGCAGCAGTATGTGCAGGATAGTGTGCTGGCGCCGGCTGGCTTGCAGCAAACGTTTGCCAGCCTGCCCCCGGCGGGCCGGTATAGCACGGCTACAGGCCACCTGCGGCAGGGTGCCGATTTGGTAGTTAGTCCGCCCAGCATAGAGCAGCCCCGTGCCTATGGCGGCATGCTTAGTTCGGCGGCCGACCTGGCCAGCTGGCTACAGCTGCTGCTGGATAGTGGCAGGCAGGGCAGCCGGCAGGTGATACCCGCCGCGGCGGTGCAAAAAACCTGGTGGAGCCATACCATCATTGGCAAGCAAATGGCGGCCGACCGTCGCCTCTACTTCAAAACCTACGGCCTAGGCACTGAAATATGGCAGTACGGCCAGCACGAAGTGATACAGCACGGTGGTGCCGGCAGCGGCATCCTTACCTGTGTGGCCATGGTGCCGGCGCAGCGGCTGGGCGTGGTGGTGCTGAGCAATGCCGACGGACATGCGCTGCACGAGCTGCTGAAGTGGCAGCTGCTGGATGCCCTGCTGGGAAAGGAAGCCCCCGACTACTGCGAGCAATGGCTGGCCCGCCAGCGACAGCGCCGCCATACTGCCAATGCGGTTGCGCCTGCAGCCAGTATTCCGGCTACTACCGAGCCTGCTCCGGCGCTGGTGGGGCGCTACTACAGCCCGGCCTATGGTGAGGCTGAAGTACAACAGCAGACGGCCGATACCTGGCTGCTGAAACTGGCGCACCACCCGGGCGTGACCGGGCAACTGCGCTACCTGGGCGGGCATCGGTTTGAATGCCGCTACTCGCACCCCATGTTTGGCAAGGTGGTGCTGCCGGCCACGGTACAAGGCGGCCAGGTTCGTGGTTTCGACCTGACTGTAGACCCATTTGTAGAAGACGGCGTATACCGCTTTGAGCGCCGCTAGTGGGCAGGGCCCAGCAGCCCCAGCGTAAGCCGGATGCGGCCGATGGTGTCGGCCTGGCCAATGTGCTGCGCAATATCGAACACACCGGGGCCAAACTTGCCACCCACCAGCATGATGCGGAAGGGCAGCATGAGCTCGCCTGGCTTGAGGTGGTTGGCAGCGGCTATTTCTTTAAAGCTGTGCTCCAGATCGGTCGACTGCCAGTAGGGCAGCAGCTCGTAGCTGCGGATGAGCTCGGCAAAGAAGAGGGTCTTTTGTTCGTTCCATTTGCCGCTGATGGAATCGAGATCGATGCGGGCCGGTGCGGCAAAGAAGTAGGCCAGCTGCTCGTAAAAATCGGGTAGCAGGGTGCAGCGTTCTTTCACCAGATCGATGATGCTGGCGAGCTGCTCATCGGTAGCGGTGGGCTGCAGACCACGCTGCTGCAGCACGGCTTTTACATCGGGCAGCAGGCGCTGGGCGCTGCTGCGTTTGATCCACTCGTGGTTGTACCATTTGGCTTTTTCGAAATCGAACTGGGCGCCGGCACTGTGTACCCGCTCCATGCTGAAGCGGCTCACCATTTCGTCGAGGGTCATAATTTCCTGGCCGCTGCCATCATTCCAGCCCAGGAGGGCCAGCAGGTTGACAAACGCTTCGGGCAAAAAGCCGCGTTCGCGGAAGCCCTCGGTGAATTCGTTTTTCACGGGGTCGGTCCAGTTCATGGCAAAAATGGGGAAGCCGTATTTGTTGCCGTGGCGCTTGCTGAGTTTGGCGCCATCGGGGCCCATGATGAGGGGCAGGTGTGCCCACTGCGGCATGTGGTCGGTCCAGCCCAGCTGCTGCCACAGGCGCAGGTGCACGGGGGCGCTGCTCAGCCATTCTTCGCCGCGAAAGGCGTGGGTGATTTGCATGAGGTAATCATCCACCACCACCGCGAGGTGGTAGGTGGGCATGCCGTCGGCTTTCAGCAGCACTTTATCATCCACCTGGCTGCTGTGAAAGCTCACTTCGCCGCGAATCATGTCGGTGAAGCGAATGGTTTCGTCGTCGGGCATTTTGATGCGCACCACGTAGGGCGTGCCTTCGGCAATAAGCTCACGGGCGGCTTCCAGCTCCATGTGCAGGCTATTGCGCATGTGCTGGCGGGTATGCTGGTTGTAGGTGGGCGAGGGGTTCTCGGCGGTTTTAAAGCGTTCCCGCATTTGTTCCAGTTCGGCCGGGGTGTCAAAGGCGTAGTAGGCATCGCCCTGCTCTACCAGCCGGTGGGCGTACTGGTGGTACATTTCCTTGCGTTCGCTTTGGCGGTAGGGGCCTACGGCGCCGGGGCGCTGTACGCTTTCGTCGGGCACCAGGCCGCACCAGGCCAGGCAGTTGAAAATATAGTCTTCGGCACCGGGCACAAAGCGGGTTTGGTCGGTGTCTTCGATGCGGAGGATGAACTGGCCGCCGTGCTGGCGGGCAAACAGGTAATTGTACAGCACCGTGCGGACCCCGCCGAGGTGCAGGCCGCCGGTAGGCGAGGGGGCAAATCGAACACGAACAGGTTTGGTCATAGGGGGGCAAATTTAGTTGGAATGGATGAGTGCTGCTATGGGGATGGGGTGCGGGTGGGATGGGACACAGATGTTCGCGGATGAGCGGATGTTCACGGGGGTTTTCTAACAGCTTTGCTTTACGCCAGTCGACAATGTGAGCGCAGCAGGCGGTACGCAACGCCCCTGCAAACTGCAAACCGCCCATTGCAAATTGAACCGCGTCGCTGCTTGGTGAGATCCCTCACTGCGTTCGGGATGACCGAGTATGTGGTAGACCGCCCGCAAAACTGCCATCTGCCATCTTTCCCGACTGCCATCCGCCATCTTTCCCAACTCCTGCCATTGCCTATCTTTCCCGCATGTTTTACCTGCACCATACGCCGTGGTGGCTCCGGGCTTTGTTTCCGGCGGGCTGCACCTGGCAGGCGCCGGCGGCTGGTGGGCAGGTGTATCTCACGTTCGATGATGGTCCGCACCCCGAAGCCACGCCCCTGGTGCTGGAGGCCCTGGCGGCGGCCGGCATGCAAGGCACGTTTTTTTGCATTGGCAAAAATGTAGACCGCTACCCTGTGCTGTACCAGCGCATACTGGCCGAAGGCCATGCTGTGGGCAATCATACCATGCTGCATGCCAATGGCCGCCATACCGTTACGGATGATTACCTGCAGCAGATAGCACAGGCCGGGCAGCGCATCGGTTCTAATCTGTTCAGGCCACCGTATGGCCAGCTCACCCGCCGGCAGGCGGCAGACCTGCGCCAGCGCTGGCCACAGGCCGAGTGCATCATGTGGTCGGTGCTCAGTGGCGATTTTGACGAACGAAAAACCGGCGCCTACTGCTTTGCACAGGTGAAGCGGCATCTGCGGCCCGGCGGTATCGTGGTGTTTCACGATAGTGCCAAAGCGCTGCCACGCCTGCGGGAGGCACTACCCATGACGCTGCAATACCTGCAGGCGAAGGGCTGGACATCGGCGGCGCTGCCCTCGGTATCGGTACCACTTGTTTAGTCAGGCTTGTAGTGGTTCCTGCTCATCATCCAGCAGGGCTGCTGCCGCGGTGGCAGCCGGCAGGCGCTTGCTGGTTTTTGCATTCAGCAGGCGTAGTTGCTCGGCTTGTGCCAGTGCATTGCCGCGGCCTTCGCTCAGTTGCTTGCGGGCCTGTTGGTAGGCCTCGTGGGCATCGTCCAGCTTTTTGCCAATGGTTTCAAAGTTGTCGACAAAGCCAACCAGCTTGTCGTACAGCTTGCCGGCCCGCTCCGCTATTTGTTGGGCATTTTTGTTCACGGCATCCTGCTTCCAGCCTTCCTGTATCAGCTTCATGGCGGTAAGCAGCAGCGTGGGGCTCAGTAGCAAAATATGGCGGTCGTAGGCGTACTGCCACAGTTGCGCATCGGCCTGCATGGCGGTAATGAAGGCCCCTTCTACCGGCACAAACAGCAGCACCTGATCCAGCGAGCCGCTGATGTGCTGGTATTGTTTGGTGCTCAGTCCATCGATGTGCTGGCGCAGGCTGCGCAGCAGCAATTGCTTGTAGTGCTGTTGTTCGGCCGGGGTGGCGGCATCGGTATACTGCTGGTAGTGCAGCAGGCTCACCTTGCTGTCGATGATCACGTACCGATCATCGGGGTAGCGCACCACAAAATCGGGGCGGATGATTTCGCCCTGATGATTGGTGCTGCTGCGCTGCGCAAAGTAGTGCAGGTCTTTTTGCAGCCCCACGTGCTGCAGAATGGTTTCCAAAATGGTTTCGCCCCAATGGCCCTGCTGCTTTACCTGGCTGCTGAGGGCCTTGCTCAGGTTGTGGGCCTGCTGGGTCAGCTGCTGGTTCAGCTCAGCCATCAGCCGCACCTGTTCTTTCAGCTCGGTACGCTCGGTGCTGGCAGCCGAAAATTTTTGCGACAGCTCGCTGCGAAACTCCTCGAGTTTATGCCGCATGGGCTGTAGCAGGTCGTTCAGCTTGGTTTCCTGCTGTTGGTTGAACTGACTGGCTTTGTTGCTCAGCACTTCGTTGGCCAGCAGCTGAAATTCCTGTCGCAGCAGCTGTCCATATTGCTGCATGCTTTGCTGCTGCTCTTGCAGGCGTTGTTGCTGGGCTTCGGCCTGCGCTTTTTGGCGGGCCAGTTCATTGCTCAGGGCGGTGCTTTGCTGGTATTGCATTTCGAAGCGCTGCCGGTAGTGGGTGGCTTGCTGCTGTGCATCGGTTAGTTGGGTGTGGCAGGCTTGTAGTTGCGCCTCGGTGCCGGCCAGCGCAGCTTGTGCCTGCTGCCACCTGGCCAGGGGTACCCGCTGCCGGGTAGCCAGCAGCCAGGTAAAAATGCCGCTGAGCAAGGCGGCGGTCAGGAGCAAAAGGGCCAATGCGAGGTAACTCAGTTCAATCATGGTAGTGGGTTTAGCTGTGTGCAGAAAACGAAAATGTGGCGTACTAATTGTGAGACGTTGCAGGCCCATTTAAGCGTAGCAACAACAGGGCAGCGGTCAACTTGCCATACTGATTGGTTATAACAAACGCTGCACCATTATCGCCCGCTGATTTTGCTCATGTTTTGCCCTTTTGGGCACCAATAGATTTGTGTGTCCACAATGCAAGCGGCTGCCGGCTGTTTCATAGTGGCCATCGTTTGCATGGAAGTGGTCGCTTTTTTAGAATGCTATCAAAAAGCCCGTCATGAAACGAACGCACGGCTTACCGTACACGCCCATGCCCGCTACCGATCCGCGGGTGAAACAGTTGGATACCCGCATGAAAAAGGAGGGCTACCGGCCCGATGCGTTGATCGAGATTTTGCATGCTGCCCAAAATGCCTGGGGCTACCTGCCCATGCCGGTGCTGCAGCATATTTCGCTGCGGCTGCGCATTCCGCCTGCCCGGGTATTCAGCACAGTTACGTTCTACCATTTCTTTTCGCTCAAAAGCCAGGGCGAGCATACATGCCTGATATGCACCGGCACCGCCTGCTATGTAAAAGGTGCGCAGCAATTGCTGGAGGCCGTGGAGCAAACATTTGGCGTGCAGGTGGGCGAAGTATCGGCCGACAACAAACTGGGGGTGCAAGCGGCCCGCTGTATAGGTGCCTGCGGCCTGGCACCCGCTGTGGTGCTGGATGAAGAAGTGCAAGCCAAAATAGATGCCGCCGGACTGGTGGCAAAAATCAAAGAAAAACTGGAGGCAATATGAACCGGCAGGAACTGCAAACCGCCGCCGATAAGGCCCGGCAGCAGCATGGGCACTACAAGCAGAAAGTATGCGTATGCTGTGGTACCAGCTGCATGGCATCCAATGCCGAGCAGGTGCTGCAGCACATACAGGAAGCACTAAAAGAGAACGGACTGGACCAGGAGGTAGAGGCCAACCTGACCGGCTGCATGGGCCTGTGCAACCAGGGGCCGCTGGTGAAAGTGCTACCCGATCATACCATTTACCAAAAAGTGACGCCGGCCGATGCCGATGAACTGGTGAAGGCACAGTTTGTAGCGAAGCAGCCATTGAAAGAAATGCTGCTGTTTGCCGATACCCGGCCCGAGCCTTTTGTGAATGCCAATGATGATCCCTTTTTCAAAAAGCAGCACAAGATTATTTTGAAGGACTGTGGTGTCATCAATCCCGAAGACATAGAAGAATACCTGGCCCATGATGGCTACCAGGCGCTGGACAAAGTACTGACCAGCATGCTGCCGGAAGAGGTGATAGCCGAGGTAAAGCACAGCCGGCTGCGAGGCCGCGGTGGTGCCGGCTACCCCACCGGGCTCAAGTGGGAAACCGTGTACAAGCATGTGAATGATCAGAAGTATGTGGTATGCAATGGCGATGAAGGCGACCCCGGCGCCTTTATGAACCGCAGTGTGCTGGAGGGTAATCCGCACAGTGTGCTGGAAGGCATGATGATAGCCGGCTATGCCATTGGTGCCAGCAAGGGCTATGCCTACATCCGTGGCGAGTATCGGCTGGCCATCAAGCGATTTGAAACAGCCATTAAGCAAGCCCGCAAAATGGGGCTGCTGGGCCGGCAGATATTGGGAAGCAATTTTTCGTTTGATGTGGAAATACGCATTGGCGCCGGTGCTTTTGTGTGTGGCGAAGAAACAGCGCTGATTGCCTCGATAGAGGGGCGCCGCGGTACGCCCAGCCCGCGGCCACCATACCCGGCCGAGTGTGGCCTGTGGGGCAAGCCTACCCTCATCAACAATGTGGAGACCTATGCCAACATCGCACCCATCATTCGGCATGGCGGCGAATGGTTTAGTGCTACCGGCACCGCTAAAAGTGCGGGCACCAAAGTGTTTGCGCTGGCAGGAAAGATCAAATACTCGGGCCTGATAGAAGTGCCCATGGGCACCAGCCTGCGGGAAATAGTGTACGAGATTGGTGGTGGCATCGCTGGCGATGGCCAGTTTAAAGCGGCGCAAACCGGTGGTCCATCGGGTGGCTGCATACCCGAGCAACACCTGGATGTAGGCATGGATTATGAAAGCCTGATGAGCCTCGGCAGCATCATGGGTTCGGGCGGCTTGATTGTAATGGACGACAGCAGCGACATGGTAGATGTGGCCCGCTTCTTCATGGAGTTTTGTATGGACGAAAGCTGCGGCAAATGCGCCCCCTGCCGGGTAGGTACCAAAATGATGCACGATATGCTGCAGCGCATAGTAGATGGCCAGGGAACGCAGCACGATGTGGAACGATTGCAAGAGCTGGCCCTGTATGTGAAGGAAGCCAGCCTGTGCGGATTGGGTGGCTCGGCTCCTAATCCGCTGTTGAGTACGCTGCGTCATTTTCCGCACGAATACGAACAACGCCTGGTGCCACCACATGCGCTGGTGGCCACTGGTCAAACTGTAAAATAATTGCACATGGCTGCCATTACCATTTATATCAACGAGCAAAAGATAGCTGCCGATACCAGCCAAACCATCCTGGAAGTGTGCAAGGCCAACAGCATACCCATGCTGACGCTGTGCCACCTGAAAGGGCTGCACGATATCGGCGCCTGCCGCTTGTGCCTGGTAGAAATAGAAGGGGTGAACCGCTTGCTATCGGCTTGTACTACTTACGCTACAGACCAGATGAGCATAAAGACGGCTACCGAAAAAATACAGCGCTATCAGCGCATTACGGTCGAGTTGTTTTTTGCGGAGCGCAATCACGTGTGTGCTGTGTGTGTGGCCAATGGCAACTGCGAACTGCAGGATGCCGGCTATGCGGTAGGGCTCGATGCCATCCGGTATCCGTACCTGTACCCAAAATGCGACGTGGACACCTCACACGATTGGTTTGTGATGGACCACAACCGCTGCATTATGTGCACCCGCTGTGTACGGGTGTGTACCGAAGTAGAAGGAGCCGGCAACTGGGGGGTGATGAACCGCGGCCACCAGGTGCGCATCATTTCCGACTTTAATACACCCTGGGGTGAAAGCACCACCTGTACCGACTGTGGCAAGTGCATGCATGCCTGTCCCACCGGCGCTATTTGGCCCAAGGCCATGGCGCAGGGGCAACTGGATAAGTTTCCAGAGATGATCGGCGAACTGGTGGAAAAGCGAAAACTGCTGACAGCCGGCGGTTAGTAGGAGTTCATTTTTTCAGGTGCGCAGTTATTTCAATTTGTAAAAGCAACCCGCATGAAAAAGAAATTGGCAACAGTATGGTTGGGTGGCTGCTCGGGCTGCCACATGAGCTTGCTGGATATAGACGAACGGATACTGGAGGTGGCGCAACTGGCCGACATTGTAAAGTGCCCCATTGTAGATGGCAAGCCATTTCCGGAGGT
>CANHEC010000004.1 GCA_947459455.1 Chitinophagaceae bacterium | reverse complement strand
CCGGCTAACCTGCTGGACCAAAGCAGCCTGGCCCCTACCGACCGCCTGGCCGCTATGAAAGAAGTGGACGGCATGGGCCAGCTGACGATAGACGAAATAGGCGACGAACACATCAGCACCTCGTACGATACGCCCCTGCGCCCCGATGCCTTTGAGCTGACCGACGGCGAAAAGATGGACATCATTGAAGGGCACTTCAGAGAAATTATGCTGACGCTGGGCCTGGACCTGACCGACGATAGCCTGAAAGGCACGCCGCGCCGGGTGGCCAAAATGTACGTGCAGGAAATCTTCAACGGGCTTGATCCGAAGAACATGCCCAAGATTGCCCTGTTCGACAACAAATACCAGTACCAGGAAATGCTGGTAGAAAAGAACATCAGCTTTTACAGCAACTGCGAGCACCATTTTGTACCCATCATTGGCAAGGCGCATGTGGCCTACATTTCCAATGGCAAGGTCATCGGGCTGAGCAAGATCAACCGCATTGTGCAGCACTTTGCCAAGCGGCCGCAAGTGCAGGAGCGGCTGACGGTACAAATAGCCCACCACCTGCAAGAGGTACTGGGTACACAGGATGTAGCAGTGATAATAGACGCTGTACACATGTGCGTAAGCAGCCGCGGCATACAAGACCAGACAAGCAGCACAGTGACCAGCTTTTTTGGTGGTGCTTTCAAAAGCGAAGCCAAAAAGCACGAACTGCTGCAGTACATCGGCAAAATGGATGCCCGCTAACCATATTTGAGAGTGGTGTGTGATGAGGGTAAGGCGCTTGCCAGCTTTGGCAGGTGCCTTTTTTTTACCCTCACTTTCACCCCGGCCTCTTCTTACCCTCTCCCCCGCCTCTCCCTGCAGGGAGAGGAGCTGGGCTAATGTGAAGCCTGAAGGTGAACGAAACGCCGCTGCCAACTGCCAACTGTCAACTGCTTTCTAATTTCTGCCATCCCCCATCTGTCATCTTCTTTCCCACCAACACCAGCCAACCAACACCCAACACTAGTTCCTCCCACTGCCATCTTCTCCCCCCCAAACAACTGCTCAGATAATCGTTCGTTATAACAAAGCATCGTTAATAACGCATCACCGGCTGGGCCGCTTTTTCAGGGCTGTCTACTTTCACTGCTCACCAATATGTATAGCCCATGCGATTGTTGCTCATTGGCCTGTTTGCCCTGCTGGCGGGCCAGGCTGCCGCACAGATAGACACAGTAGTACTGCGGGTCGACTCTACGTTTGAAAGCAAGTTTCACCGCAAGCTGTACGACCAACGAACCAATGTAAAGTACCACCTGGAAGAGTGGGCCAATGTGCGGGAAATAGCCGTGTACCTGGCCGTACTGGAAGAACTGGCCAGCGGGCAGAAAATGTATGCCGTGCGCATGGACCAGCGCCTCAACCGCAACCTCTTTACCGATGCACCCATGACCAATGCCGAGTACATCGATGAAGACGAACTAGACACGTTTATTGGCTACCTCACCCGGGTGCGAAACGAGATCATGAGCACCGATCACAACAGCCAGCGCTATACCGAGTATCGCTTTTACACCCGGGCCGGCATTATGCTGGAGTGCTACACGGGCGTCAACCGCTGGCGCTGTGTGCTGCACTACGAAATAGCCAAAATGGCCGTAGATACTTACATCAACAACCCCGAGCGGCTGCAAGAGCTCCTCGATGCACTCAAAGACATTCAGCGAGAAATAAAAACACGGCGTGCCAATGGCAAGTAAGCTACACAACAGCCTGCTGGTAGCGCTGCTATTGGCAGCTACCAGCATAGCCAGCGCCCAATCGGCGCAGCCCGGCCGGCGCCTGTATCCGGGCTTTACCGCCGGCTGGCAGGCCACCAGCATTCAGTACCGCGGCGGCACCGGTGGCAGTTTCGATGGGGCATGGCGCGGCGCCCTCGTACTCGATTACGAAATCACCCGCCGCCTGTCGCTGCATACCCAGTTGGGCGCACAGTACATGCGGGGCCTCGATATGATGACGGGCGAACAGCCCCGGCTGCTGTACCCCGAGCTGTGGGTGGGCTTTCAGGAATACCTGCCGGTGGGCGGCGGATCATTTTACCTCAATGCCAGCCTTACGGCCGGCAGCGGCCTCACCCTCAGCGGTACCGATGTGTTTGAGCAGCCGGCCTATCGGCGGTTCCGCTTCGGCTGGGGCGCCCTCATGGGCTACCTTTTTCGCAATGGCGTGTACATCAATGGCGGTCTGCAAAGCAGCTTTACCAACTACCAGCAAGCAGGCCCCTGGGGCAATGCCTACCAGTTTGCCTGGCATGGCATCAATGTGGGCTTCCTTTTTGGCAATCAACAGCGCCAGCTGGCCCGCCGCCGGTAAAATGCAAATACCCATGTAGGGCCGGTCAGCAGCAGTACTCGCTTCAGCTACAGTACGGGCTGCTGCGGGCTCCGCTATCGCTTCGGCCCCGGCTTTGGCCGTGGCTACCCCTGCGCATCCCGCGGCCCTGGGCGTTGGTGCACATCTCTTTCAGCCCCCATTCGTGCAACTGCCTTTTTTTTGCAAGGCATGTCTCAAGCGTCTTCTTCCCTACTGATGCGCTGGTGGGCCTGGCCGCTCACCGGCATTTTACTATACGCCGCCTGGCCCGGCAGCCCGCTCACCATGCTGCTACTGGCCGCCTGGGTGCCCCTGCTGCTGCAAGAGCGGCAGTGCAGCACCGCCCGTTTTTTTTGGCTGGCCTGGCTCAGTATGCTGCTGTGGAACCTCGGCACCACCTGGTGGATCTGGAATGCCTCGCCCCCCGGCGCCGTCGGTGCCATTGTAGCCAATAGCCTCCTTATGTGCTTTCCGCTCATGGCGTTTCGGTTCACCCGCCGCCATGCCGGCGAGGTGCTGGGCTATAGCAGCCTGCCCCTCTACTGGATCAGTTTTGAGTACCTGCACCACCAGTGGGACCTGAGCTGGCCCTGGCTCACCCTGGGCAATGGACTGGCCAATAGCACCAGCTTTGTACAGTGGTACGCCTACACCGGCACCACCGGCGGCACGCTGTGGCTGTGGGTGGCAAATGTGCTGGTGCTGGGTAGCCTGCTGCAATGGCCCTGGCTCAAAAGCCGCACTGGCCTGGCGCTACGCCTGCTGCTCATCATGGGGCCCCTGATAACATCTGGTTTTATACTGCGCTGGCAGCCACTCGCCAGCACCAATGCCACTACCAATGTGGTGGTAGTGCAGCCCAATGTGGAGCCCTACACCGAAAAATTTAATACCCCGGCCGATACCCTGGTAGCCCGCCTCATCAGCCAAAGTGAAGCCGCCATTGACAGCAACACCCGCCTGCTGGTATGGCCCGAAACCGCCATTCCTGCCCAGGCCTGGGAGCACCGCCTGGCCGAAAACGAAACCTTTCAACCCGTGTATGCCATGCTGGCCCGCCACCCGCAGCTGCTGCTGGTCACCGGCATCGATAGCTACCGGTATTGGGGCAGCACCAACCCCGGCGGTATGAGCAGCCGCCAAATGAGCGACGGCAGCTACTACGAAGCCTTTAACACGGCCATGGGCGCCAGCGCCGGCCAGCCACCGGCCCTGTACCACAAAAGCAAGCTGGTACCCGGTGTAGAAGGCCTGCCCTCCTGGCTTGGCTTCATGGGCAGCCTCTTCGACGATTTTGGCGGCATCAGCGGCAGCCTGGGCAAAAGCGACTCGGCCATGGTATTGCGCCAGCCGGGCAACCCCTACCAGCCAGCACCTATCATTTGCTACGAAAGCATTTACAGCGACTATACCACCGACTATGTGCGCCGCGGCGCCAACATACTCACCGTCATTACCAACGATGGCTGGTGGGGCAATACACCCGGCTACCGCCAGCACCTGAGCATGAGCCGGCTACGGGCCATCGAAAACCGGCAGTGGGTGCTGCGCAGCGCCAATACGGGCATCAGTTGCATCATCAGCCCCACGGGGCAGGTGCTACAGCAGCTGGGCTGGAATGAGCGGGGCGTGCTCAAAGCAGCCATTCCGCCGGCTACCGGCACCAGCTTTTACAGCCGCTATGGCGATTGGCTGAGCCGGCTGTGCTGGCCCCTGGCCGGCCTGCTACTGGCATGGGCATTGTACAAACGCCTGCTGGCCCGGCGGGCCCCAACACCTTCAGTATGACCCACGCCATTTTTGAAAAAGACGGCATCACGCTGCACTACCGCCACGGTGGTAGCGGCCTGCCCCTGCTGCTGCTGCACGGCTTTGGCGAAGACAGCCGCATTTTCGACCACTGCCTGCCTACCCTCCAGCAGGTGGCCACCTGCATCGTGCCCGATTTGCCCGGCAGCGGCCGCAGCCCCTGCCCCTGGGTGGCTGGCCATGCGCAGCGCCTGGAAAACATGAGCCAGCTGCTGTGGCAGCTGCTGGATGAGCTGGGCATAGAAAAAGCCGTGGTGCTGGGCCACAGCATGGGCGGCTACATAGCCCTGTGCATGCACCAGCAGGCATCCGGCCGCATGCTGGGTTGGGGCTTGCTGCACAGCACCGCCTTTGCCGATAGCGAAGAAAAGAAAGCTACCCGTCGCAAGGCCATTCAGTTTATACAGCAGCACGGCGCTCAGGCTTTTTTGCAAACGGCCATTCCGGGCTTGTTTGCTCCCGCCTTTGCCGAGGCGAATGCCGCCGTGGTGCAGCAGCTGATGGCCGACGGTGCAGGCTTCAGCCCGGCCGCCCTTATAGACTACTACGAGGCCATGATAGCCCGCCCCGACCGCACCGCCGAGCTGCAGCGCAGCCAGGTGCCGGTGTTGTTTGTATTGGGCGAGCTGGACAAAGCAGCTCCATACGCCGATCTGCTGCAGCAGGTAGCCATGCCCGACCATGCACATATCACCGTGCTGCGGCATGTGGCCCATATGGGCATGCTGGAGCAGCCCGCCGCTTTCGAAGCAGCGCTGGTGCAGTTTTTGCAGTCGTTGGTTTAATTAACGCTGCATTGGCGACTTGCAGCAGCGAAGCCCCTAATTTTAAAGCACTTGTGCACACTCCATCACCCGTGTGCATGCTGCCACTGTTTAGCTTATGCCAAAGCTCCTACGAATACTGCTGCTAGTGTGTGTCATTTCGTTGCCAGCCTTACCAGGCCTGGCCTTGCACATCAAAGGCGGCTGGATGTACTACACTTTTTTGGGCGAAAACAACGGCCAGTTTCAATACCGGGTATACCTGAAAGTATACCGCGATTGTGCGCCGCCCAACCCGGGGCAAAACGATATCCAGGTCAACCTGACCGTCTTCAACAACAACGCCAACTCAACGCGGGTGGGCGATTTTGCGGCGCCGTTGGTCAATACCCGTACGCTGCGCAAAGAATCGTTCAGCGAGTGTATCAATCCCCGGCCGGAGGTATGCTACGTCATTCTGGAATACGAGACCATTGTGACCCTGCCGGCATCGGCCGATGGCTACACCATCAGTTTTCAGCGCTGCTGCCGCATCAATGGCATTGTCAATATTTTGCAGCCTTCTAACTCGCTGGGTAATACCTACAGCATTACCATCCCCGGCACGCTGCGCAGTGCCAGCCATCCTCGCAACAACAGCCCCGAGTTCAGCATGCGGGATACGCTGCTGGTGTGCTTCAATTCACCCATTCAGCTGGACTATAGCGCCACCGACCCCGATGGTGACTCGCTGGTGTACAGCTTTGCCGATGCATTCATAGGTGCCTCGCAGGGCAATCCCAACCCGACCTCATCTTCGCCACCGCCATATTCTTCTTTGCCTTATGCCGCCGGGTTCACACCAGCCAATCCTTTTGGCACCAACCTCGTGATCAACCAGCGCACGGGCATCATTACCGGCACCAGCCCGGGCGTAACCGGCGAGTATGTGTTAGCCGTGCGGGTAGATGAATACCGCGGCGGCATATTGATAGCCAGCACCCGCAAAGAGCTGCACGTAAACGTGGCCAACTGCGCCATTGCTGCTGCCCGCCTGCCGTTACGCATTACCAGTTGCGATGGTTTTACCGTCGATTTTGCCAACGAATCCACCTCGCCGGCCATTCTCTCGTACTTCTGGGATTTTGGCGTCACCACCCTCACCAGCGACACCAGCACCAGCGCCTTTCCTACTTTTACCTACCCCGATACCGGCGTCTATATTGCCAAACTGATCGTGAATCGTGGATCGACCTGTAGCGACAGTGCCACCACCGAAGTGCGGGTGTTCCCCGGCTTTTTCCCTGGCTTTGTGGCAGATGGTTCCTGCTTCAGCAATCCCTTTGATTTCAGAGACACCACCCGCACCCGCTACGGCGTCGTCAATTTTTGGCGCTGGGATTTTGGTAACACTGCCGTGGTGAATGATACCAGCCGGCTGCGCAACCCCAGCTACACCTACCCCAGCCCCGGCACCTACAATGCCACCCTGATAGTGGGCAGCAGCAAGGGCTGTCTGGATACCGTAGTGGCGCCTGTAACCGTGATAGACCGACCACTGCTGACACTAAGCCCCGATACGCTGAAATGCAGCCCCGATACCATCCGGCTATTGGCAGGGGGTCGTGGTAGCTTTACCTGGGATCCATCGCCCACCTTGCTCGACCGCTTCAGCGGCACGCCCCGGGTATTTCCGCGAGATACCACCACCTACTATGTGACGCTGAATGACCGCGGCTGTATAGCCCGCGACAGCATACGGGTAAATGTGCTGGACTTTATTACTGTAGACGCAGGTCCTGATACCACCATTTGCCGCACCGATGAGGTGCGCATGCGCCCCAACAGCTTTGCCACCAGCTACCAGTGGACGCCTGCACCGCTGTTCAGCGACCCCACCGCCAAGTTTCCGAATATGCTGCCGGTGGATGCCACTACCCGAGTGTACGTAACCGCCAACCTTGGCACCTGCCAGGACCGCGATAGCCTGCTGGTGCGCACCGTACCCTACCCGCAGGCTGCTGCCGGCCTCGATACCACCATTTGCTTTGGCGCTTTTGCTACCCTACGAGGCAATGCGGTGGCAGCGTTTTACAACTGGACACCCGCCGGCCAGGTAGTAAACCCCACCCAACTGGTGACCAATACCCGTACCCTCACAAGTACTACCAGCTTTACCCTGACCGTGCGTGATACGCTGGGCTGCCCCAAACCTGTGACCGACGTGGTGCAGGTAACCGTGCGGCCCCGCATCAACATATTTGCCGGCAACGATACAACCGTTGTTATCAACCAGCCACTGCAGCTGAACGCCATCAGCAATGGGCTGCAGTACAACTGGAGCCCGGGTACGGGGCTCAGCAGCACCCGCATTGCCAACCCGGTAGCCGTGTTCAGACCAAATACGTTGCCCACCGGCCAGGAAAGCGTTCGCTACGTGGTGACCGCCAGTACACCGGAAGGATGCGAAGCGACCGACGATATTGTGGTACGTATTTTCAAAACCGCTCCGAGCATTTTTGTGCCCAACGCCTTTACCCCCAACCGAGATGGGCTGAACGATGTGATCAGGCCGGTACTGGCTGGTATGCAGCGGCTTGATTATTTCAGGATATACAACCGATACGGCCAGCTGGTGTATGAAACCCGCCTGAGCGGTGCCGGCTGGGACGGACGCCTGCGAGGGATAGAACAAGCCAGCGGCGCATACGTTTATCAATGTCAGGCACTGGACTACCTGGGCAATACCATCCGTACCAAAGGCAGCTTTGTACTGGTGCGATAGCCGCAGCCAATGGCAGCAACCTGCTGTCTTGCGTATAGCCCAGCACCTGACCGGCTTCCTTCTGCAGCTATATGAAAACCAGCCCCGCCACCATACTACGCCTCTTGCTGCTGGCCTGCGTGCTGGCCGCCAGCTACCTGCCGGCCGGGGCAGCACACCTCAAAGGTGGCTACATAGAGTATGAGTATTTGGGCCCTACACCCGGCCAAAGCGGCCAGAGCCGTTACCGCATCACGGTGTATCAATACATCGATTGCAATTCGGTAGGCGGGCAGGTAGATGAACAGATTTTTATAGGCTTTTTTAACGGCACTGCTGGCGGGCTCAACTTTTCGATGGCTGTCGCCTTGAATAACTCAGAATTTCTGCGCCGCCAGAGCTACCCCTGCATCAACAACCCGCCCATTGTATGCTACCGGGTAGATAGCTACGTGACGGAGGTAGACCTGCAGAACAGATTGGATGGGTATACCGTAGCGGTGCAGCGCTGCTGCCGTATTGCCAGCATTGTCAATATTCAAAATTCATTCAGTGCCGGCATCACTTACAGCATACACATACCCATGCCACTGGTGGGCAACAGTATTTTGCGAAATTCCAGCCCCGTATTTGCCCAGGCCGATACGACGCTGGTGTGTGCCAGCAACGATTTTGAATGGCTATTTGAAGCCACCGATCCGGATGGCGACTCCCTCAGTTATCAGTTTACCACCGGGCGCAATACGCCCAGTGCCGAAGCCAAGCCCAACCCACCGCTGCCGCCTCCATTTCCGCCGGTGGGCTACAACAGTGGCTTTCAGGCGTCCAACCCGATGGGGGGCGATATCCGCATCAACGAAAGGACTGGCGTGATCAGTGGTATTGCGCCGCCCATATCGGGCGATTATGTGGTGGCGGTATTGGTAAATGAATACCGCAACGGGCAAAAAATAGGTGAAAACAGAAAGGAACTGCACATCACGGTGGGTGCCTGCGATATTGCCCGGGCCGAGTTGCCGGCGAGCATCATTAATTGCGACAGCCTGGGCGTCAGATTTCAAAACCAGGCAGTGGCATCGGGCATTTTTGCCTACCACTGGGATTTTGGGGTGGGCAGCAGCAGTAGTGATACCAGCAATCTGCCGACGCCACTTTTTCAATACCCCGATACGGGCGTGTACCGCGCCAAGCTGGTGGTGAACCGTGGCGGCGATTGCCCGGATTCCACCTTTACAGAAGTGCGGGTGTTTCCTGGCTTCTCAGCCGATTTTTCAGCACAGGGCGTTTGCCTGCAACTGCCCTATCAGTTTACCGATCGTACGCAAGCCCGCTATGGGGTAGTCAACAGTTGGCGCTGGGATTTTGGGGTAGCCAATCAAACCAATGACACAAGCAGGCTGCGCAACCCCTCTTTTTTGTACCGCACAGATGGGCCCAGCACCGTGAGGCTGATAGCCGGCAGCAGCAAAGGCTGCATCGACACTGTGCAGCGGATAGTAAACATTGCCGCCGAGCCGGTGCTGGAATTGGCGTTTAAAGACACGCTCATTTGCAGCATCGACAGCCTGCAGCTGCGGGGGCTGAGCCCCGGCACCTATAGTTGGGCGCCGGCGGCCAATATGGTAGGCAGCAACACGCCTTCCCCCATTGTATTTCCGAAACAAACGACCACCTACCGGGCCACTATGAACAATGGAGGCTGCGTAGCCAGCGATACGGTACGGGTACGGGTACTGGATTTCATTACCGTGGAGCTGGGTGCCGATACCAGCATTTGCCTGACCGATGCCGTAACGCTACGGCCCAACACGGAGGCGCTCAGCTTTAGCTGGCAACCGGCCGCTTTGTTTGAAAATGCCAGCATTAAAAATGCGACGCTGCGCCCCACCAGCACCAGCACATTGGTGCGCCTGCAGGCCAACCTGGGCAAATGCCAGGCTGAAGACAGCCTGACGATCAGAACGGTGCCTTACCCACTGGTAGCAGCCGGTGCCGACACGGCCATTTGCTTTGGCACCAGCGCCACCCTGCGGGGCAGCGGCAATGGCAGCAGCCTGCGCTGGAGCCCCGCCAGCAGCTTGCGCCAGCCGGGCAGCTACAGCACCGTTGCCACGCCGCGTGGCACCACAGCCTTTGTACTGACGGTGACCGACACACTGGGCTGCCCAAAGCCTGTATCGGATACGGTGCTGGTAACCGTGTACCCCCGCATCAATGTATTTGCCGGCAATGATACCTCGGCCGTACGCGGCCAGCCGTTGCTGCTGCGGGGTACCGCCGATGTAGCCGACCTACGCTGGAGCCCGGCTACCTTGCTCACGGGTGCCAACACGGCCACGCCCACCTTTACTGTGCCGGCGCTGGCCACGCTCAGCAGCCTGGGCGATTATTACAACCTGACACTGACCGCCTCCTCGCCAGAGGGCTGTACCGCTACCGATAACCTGCGCATTCGCCTGTTTGAGCAGCCAGCCATTTATGTACCCACCGGCTTTACGCCCAATACCGATGGGCTGAACGATGCCTTGCGGCCCACCCTGGCAGGCATGCAGCAGTTGGAATACTTCCGCATTTTTAACCGGTACGGCCAGCTGGTATTTGATACCCGCACCGAAGGCCGCGGCTGGGATGGCCGGCTGAATGGCATGCCCCAGCCTGCCGGCACCTATGTGTACCAATGCAGCGCTATCGACTACCGGGGCAACCGGCAAATGGTGAAGGGAAATTTTGTGCTGATACGCTAGGCTGGCGAAAAAAACTACCGCCGGCAACAGGCGAAAACCGCAACTTGCGGCCATGAAGCGGATAGTACTGATCACCGGCGCCACGGCCGGATTTGGGCAGGCCATGGCACTGCGCTTTGCAGCCGAAGGAAACGATGTCATTATTACGGGCCGGCGGGCAGACCGACTGCAACACCTGACCGACCAGATAAAGGCCCTGGGCAAATGCCGCTGCCTGCCACTGTGCTTTGATGTACGCCAGCGAGAAGCCTGCTTTGCAGCCATTAGTGGCTTACCGGCCGACTGGCAGCCGATTGATGTGCTGGTTAACAACGCCGGCGGCGCCTGGGGCCGCGACCGGGCCGATCAGGCCAACCTGGACGACTGGGATACCATGCTGGACACCAACGTAAAAGGCCTGATGTATATGACCAAGGCCGTGCTGCCCCAGATGACAGAGCGCCGGCAGGGGCATATCATCAACATGGGATCGATAGCGGGAAAGGAACCGTACGAAAACGGCAACGGGTACAACGCCGCCAAGTTTGCGGTAGAAGGCTTTAGCAGGGCCCTGCGGATAGACCTGCTGCCGTACAACATTAAGGTGAGCCATGTGGCGCCCGGGGCTGCCGAAACGGAGTTTAGCCTGGTGCGCTTTAAAGGCGATGCCGACAAAGCCGCCGCAGTGTACCAGGGCTACCAGGCCCTGCAGGCCGAAGATGTAGCAGATATTGTATACTACGTGGCCAGCCTGCCGCCACATGTATGCATCAACGATGTGGTGGTGACCCCCACTGCGCAAGCCAATAGCTACAGCATCTACCGCCAGGGCTGAGCCACCCTTTTTTGAAGGCAGCCACGGTGCACAAAAATTTAATGCGGCTGCCAACTTTCATAGCCGGCTTTTGTTGAGTACCTTGATTCGTTCAACCACGAAATACTCAACAGTATGAAAAAGACGATGCCGCATCGATCGGCCAGCCGCACCAGCCAAAGTAGCCAGCAGCCTACCAACATGGTAAGCACCCGCAGCGACAGAACGCTGGATCGTCTTTTTGTGGTAAAGCGCCCCCATCCGCTGACTATACTGGCCATGCGGCTGCGTTGGGATAGCAATGTGAACCCGCTGGAGTTTGAATAACGGGGGTAAGCCGGCACCCCGGCGTCCACTTCAACAATACAGTACGACTATTGCTGCGCTTCGGCGGCTAGTGGCGGCCGGTACACCCACAGCAGCCCCACCAGCGAGGCCAGGGCAGTAAGCAGGTAAAACAGCAGGCTGATGTACACGGCCTGGTGCTGCTGCAGGCCAAACTGTGCCGAGCCCCATAAAAACACCAGTTCGCGGGCACCGAGGCCGCCAATGGTAAACGGGAAAATAGCCACGATGGAAGACAGCAGGAAGAGCAGCTGAAAGGCGGCGAACGACTCCTGGATGCCGATGGACTGCATGATGGCCCACACGCAGGCTACCTGCAGGGCCTGTACGCCCAGGCCCATCCATAGCGTGGGCCAAAAACTGCTGATGAAGCTGGGAAACCAACGCTGCACTACCCACTGAAACAAGGCTACTGCCGGCACAATGGCCGCTACTACTGCCAGCCCGTACCAATGGGCCCGAAACAGCCAGCCCCAAAAGCAGCCGGCCAATATGCCCAGCCCGGCCACGCCACTGATGCGATCGAGCAGAACGGCAGCAGTGAGCTTTTTGGCACCAACGGCAGGAAAGCGGCGATTGAGCAGGATGACCTTGTAAGCATCGCCGCCGATGCCGCCGGGCAAAAACAGGTTGTAAAACATGCCCAGCCAGTACAAGCGCAGGTTGGCCAGCTCGGGCAGGCGCAGCTGCACATTGCGGAAATACAGATTGAGCCGGAACGAAGAGAGCACTTTGGAGGCAACGAACAGCAGCATGGCCAGTGCCACCCAGGCCCAGCGGCTTTGGCGCAGCAGGCCCAGGGCTTGCGGCCAGTCTATCTTTTGGCCTACGTACCACAGGCAGCCGCCCGATACCGCTACTTTGAGCAATAGCTTGAGCCAACCGGGCAGCCCGGTGCGGGCAGGGGTGCTGGCAGTATCAGGAGCGGGAACTGACATAGGCAGGAAAAGAGGATGGGCGCACGGCTGTACAAGTGAGTGACACAACAGCAGCTGATAGTAGCACTACTGCTGGTACCCAAAAAATACAACTACGCTTTGGTATGAATGCGGCGGACGTTGTAGGTTTTTCGACCGCTGCCTTCGAAATAATTGCGAATGCTGACTTCGGCCACAATGCCGATGGTGATGAGCTGGATACCGCCGAGCAAAAACACCATGCCGGCTACCAGCAGGGGGCGGCCGCCAATATCGTAGCCCATGAACTTGAGTACCAGCAGGTACAAATTGATGAGGATACCGATGGCAAGGCTACCGAAGCCGAAGCCACCAAACAGGTGCATGGGCCGCTGGATATACTTGCGGAAAAAAACCATGGTGATGAGGTCGCTCATGACGCGGGTAGTGCGGCCAATGCCGTACTTGCTTTGGCCAAAGCGGCGGGCGTGGTGCTTTACATCGACCTGGGTGATGCGGGCCCCCTGCATGGCAGCCAGCACGGGAATGAAGCGGTGCAACTCGCCATACAGGCCCAGTTCCTGTGCTATTTCGGCGCGGAATACTTTGAGGGTACAGCCATAGTCTTTGATGTACACGCCGGTCCAGCGGCGGATGATGGCGTTGGCTATTTTGCTGGGAATTTTGCGCAGCAGGGCGCCATCCTGGCGGTTGGCCCGGTTGCCGGCCACCACGTCCCAATCTTCGGCCAGCAGCTTGTTCAGCATCATGGGTATATCGCTGGGATCGTTTTGCAGATCGCCATCGAGCATGGTGATGAACTGCCCGGTGCAATGATCGATACCGGCGGCCATGGCGGTGCTTTGGCCATAGTTTTTGCGCAGCTCGATGAGCTTGATACGAGGATTGAGCAGGTCTTTGATCCGCTGGCGGGTGCCATCGGTGCTGCCATCGTCTACAAACAGCAGCTCATAATCGTACCCGGCCAGGGCGGCCTCCACGGCGGCTACCATGGGCTGGATATTGTCTTCCTCGTTCATGACGGGCACTACCACGCTGAGATAGTGCTGGTAAGCTTGGCTCATAGGGCGCAAAGGTAGCGGATGTGGGGCCAATGGGATGGCGGGCACACACAGCAGCAGCCGCACCTGCACAGCCATAAGCCCAACCGACACGCCTGTGAAATGGCCGCGGGCAGCATGGTGGCGCTGATTACATTGCTGCCACCAGACCTACAACCGATACTAACTAGTATGAAACAACTGATGCTGGCCCTGCTGGCTACCTGTAGCCTGCTGGCCGCTACCGCCCAGGCAGCCCCCGATACCGACAGCTCGGCCGAAGCCGCCGCCAAACAAATAACAGCCTACCTGAAGTTTGCCGACTCGGTAGAAAAAGCAATGAAATATAGCACCGGCGTGGTAAACCTGCCCGAGGCGAATGCCACGCTGCGTATACCGGCCGGTTTCAAATTTTTGAATGCCGAGCAAAGCCGCTTTGTGGTGCATGATGTATGGAACAACCCCGGCGGCAGCGATGTACTGGGCATGATTTTCCCGGCCAATGGCTCGCCGTTTGCGGATAGTAGCTATGCCTTTGTCATCACTTTTGATGCCATGGGCTATGTGAAAGACGACGATGCAAAAGACATAGACTACGCTGAAATGCTAAAGAGTGGGCAGGAAGAAGAAAAAGCAGAAAATGCGGAGCGGACCAAAGCCGGGTACGAACCCATCCACTGGGTAGGCTGGGCACAAGCACCCTACTATGATGCCAACAGCAAAGTACTGCACTGGGCCAAGGAGCTGAAGTTTGGCACCGATAAAGAAACGCCCAACACACTGAACTATGAAATACGCATACTGGGGCGAAAGGGTGTACTAAGCCTGAACGCAGTGGCCACCATGAGCGAACTGCCGCTGGTGAAAAAAGACATCGACGCTGTATTGGGAATGGCTTCGTTTGAAGATGGATATGCGTACAAAGATTTTGACAGCAACACGGATGAAATAGCGGCCTATACCGTAGGTGGCCTCGTAGCTGGTAAAGTGCTGGCCAAAGCCGGTTTTTTTGCGCTGCTGTTGAAAGGCTGGAAATTTATACTGATAGGTTTGATAGCCGCATGGGCCGCCATCAAGCGCTTTGTGCTGCGCAAAAAAGAACCCGTGGAAGAGAGCCCGGCCACCACAGACACCGCTGCCGACACGGCTCAACCTGAAGAGGACAGCCAAACCCCTCCTGTGGCATAACGATGAATACCCGCATCGCTACGAAATGAATAGAAACAACTTGTATAGCGTGGCCCGGCGCCAGCCGTGGGCCATGCTGCTGCTGGTATGCCTGTGTTGCGGTTGGACCAGCTGTATCAATTCGCGGAAAATAGACAAGACGGTGGCAGACGAGCTTGGGAGCATTCCTGCCCTGAAAACAGCCCTGAAGCCAGCAAATGTAACCGTGCAAACCAGCATTCAGCAGCCTGACACAGCGTACCTCTCCAGCACTACCAAAACCAGGAACAAAGTGTTGCCGCTGATCTTGTACATCGGCTTTCACGAACAGTATACCACTAAACTACACCCGCAGATTGGCCTGAACCAGCTGAGTAACAGCATCTACCAATATGCAAAATCGAAGCCCGTGGCCGAGCGACTGGCGGGCCGCCAGCTGCTGATAGAGGTGGATACAATGCCATTGGCATTCTCCTTTAACATGAAAGGGGCGCTATACCTGCTTATGTTCACCATCCAGCGGGTTTACAGAGAACCGGTATACAGCCATCTCATCATCAGGTATACACTTTCGGGTGGTGGCCAACCTACGCAAACCGGCCAGCTCAGCTTCGATGACCCTAACAGGCAGATGACCGATGGATTCTTTCAAACACTCCAAATGAGTATGCGGGAATACCTGGACAACTACGGCCAGCAAATGAAAAAACTCGGGCCGGTGGTGATGAATAAAATCCTGAGCGAAACGCAGTAGCCCGGCTTCGATTCTATTTTTTAGTAAGACGGCCGATACCATTAACAACCTGGTACCCACCGACCTCTACCTGATATCGCCGGAGTTTGTATACGAAACCATACTGAGCTGCCAGATATCATGAGGGGAGCAGTTGCAGTAAGCTAATCCATGGCTCAAAAACCTGACCAACTACTTTCGCTGCAGCCGCCGCCCCGGCCTGCAAAGGTCATGCACTACCATCAATGAGTGCCTACGCTGATGATAATCCGCCAAGCCTGCCTTCGCGGCTTCCAAGTTTCCTTATGAGAAACAAATCCATGACGGCGAAACACGACCTCAACCGAATCGGAAACGGTAGCTGAAAATGTGAAGTATCCTTTTGAATCGGAAAAGGTTTCTTCAAGCCCGGCTATGGTGTACACATGTACTTTGGCCAGTGGCCGCCCCCGTTGATCAAGCACTTGACCACTAATGTCGCAGCAACGTTCCTCAACAGGCGGTTGCAATGCCATCAAAAGTCCCATCAGCGAATAGAGTGTTTTCATCAACATATTGCTATCTGGTGGTTACGGATGGACTCGAACCATCATTGCCTGGTTTTGCAGACCGGTGCCTCACCTTTCGGCCACGTAACACATGAATAAGAGAAGTTACGGGTGGATTCGAACCACCGTAAGAGGCTTTGCCGGCCTCCGCCTTGCCACTCGAGCCACGTAACTAAGGATGCATTATTCCCTTGTGCGGTGCTGCTGATAAACGAGTTGCAGGTAGCGCCGTTCTGTTTGCTCGAACCGCCAAAAGAGCCAGACAGCCGCACAGGCCAGTGGTACCAGTAACCAGCCAAAAGCCAGGTACGGCAAAACCAACACCAGCATGAAAAGTCCTCTGACAAATTCCAAATAGAAAATCCACTGTCGCTGTTCGAGAATAGCGCCAATATTGATTAGCGACACCAATATGATGGCGCTCCAAAGGAATGCCTCCCGCATGCCGATTTGTGTTTCGAAGAGCAACAGCCCAAAAACGGCCAACATGGTAAAGCCGATTTGCCAAATGACATAGCGACTCATCAACTGCGAAGAAGCCGGTACAAACTGGTGGCGCTTCCGAATGCCTACAAGTTCCTCTGCATGCTGGCGGTGCGAGGCGCTAAAGCGTCCGGGTGAACCAAACAGAGAGCGGCAGCGGGCCAAAAAAGACCGTTCCTTTTTAATGGCCATCCACAGCTCGACGAAAAAATGGAAATGCTGCCAAAGGAAACTGTAGCTGTGCAGTGGCTTTGTAAGACCATAGGTGGGAGCCTCCACTTCCTTTGCAAATGTGCCAAAGAGCTTATCCCAAATGATGAACACGTCGCCGTAGTTTTTGTCGAGGTACTGCTCATTGCTGGCGTGGTGCACCCGGTGGTGCGACGGCGTGACCAGCAGGTACTCTAAAATACCAAGACGGCCCACCAACTGCGTGTGTGTAAAAAACGGATACGCTCCATGGATCAACAGCAACGCCACTATCATTTCTGCAGGAAACCCCAATAAAGGCAGTATACTCCAAAAGCCAAACCTTACAAACGCTTGAAATACTGTTATTCTGGCAGAAACAGTGTAGTTGAATTCTTCGCTTTGGTGATGTACCACATGCACTGCCCAAAACAGATTTACCTCGTGGGCCAGGCGATGATACCAATACCAGATGAAATCCGTAAACAACAGCAGCAAAATCCACCAACCAACGTTAGACCTGATATCAAATATGCCAAAATGCTCGTGGATGTATTTGTATAGTTGGAAGAATAGTGGCGCTACAAAAAAGTCGCTCAAACGCTCGGCGAGACAAATACTGATATTTGCCACGCTGGCAGCCTTGGAATGAATGGTGACGCGACGACGCTTCGCTATCAGGTACTCTAACACCATCAGCAAAAGAAAAATGGGAATAGCGAAGGCCAGCAAATTCAATTCCATTAATCCAACGAATTAGCAATCACGAACTAAAAAAGAATGGCATCTAATATTTGCTGATGCGACCACTGCGGATAGCTTGCTTTTACCTCGTGATATCGACGAATCTGAATCAGCGATTCAAACTCAGCATCCTCCTGCTCTGACAGCCAGCCACCCTGTGCCTTGCGATTCAGTACCAGAAACCGCTTTTCTTCTGAGGCGCTCAGTGGCCGTTCGAAACGATTTTCTGTATAAAGATTTCGAAACGTTTGCTCAGGCCTGCTGCCGATTGACAAGTTATTCTCGGTAAAGTGAAGCCAGGTAGCCTTTGCCTTCTCGCCCGACACCGTGAGATGGCTTTCAAACAATTCTAGAAGATGATGAAGGGATAATGTCAGCATGACTCTTGTTTTTATAAAGGTAGAAGAAAATATCTTTCTTCACCATTTTAGTGAGGATTTATTTCTAATGAAACGCGGCTGGCTGCCGCGTCTCACTTTTTGACGTTAAATATGCCCGAATCCGTGGTGCAATTGCAGTCCGGCCAACTCCAGGCTCTTCTTCTTCAGCTTCAAAATATCGAGGCTTTCGATGATGGCATCGGGCAGCAATACCAGCGAGGTACCGTTGGTCTTCCACCAATCGTGACCAAACAAATGCTGCACATGCAGCACCCCTACCAGGTACTTGCGGTCTTCACGGGCATGCCACTCTTCTATCCATTCAAATTTTTCTTTGGGCACTGCCTCCACCTGCTCAAAACTCAGGTAAACCTTCAGGTAGTAGTCGTTGGTGAGTTCGCCCGGTGTGTGGTGGTATAGCTTTTTATACTCGTACCGGTAGTCGTAGCGCAGTGCCGAAATATCACTCAGCACTGCCGAAGCGGTCGGAAAACTACCAGCGCCTTTGCCGTAAAAGAACTGCTTGTCGGCAAATCCGCTTTCGATGACCACGCCATTGTATTCGTTTCGTACAAACGAGAGGTGATCGGTTTGCTGCACAAACTGCGGTAGCACAAAGGCAGCTACTTTGCCGCTATCCAGCTTCTTAGCCTGGGCCACCAGCCTGATTACGTAGCTACGCTCAGTGGCTACCTGCGCATCAAAGGCCTGCACACTTTGAATGCCAGTGAACAGCAGATAGTCGGGCGAAGTGACAATACCGTACGCATGCGCCAGCAGGTTGTTCCATTTGTTCACCGCATCGTACCCCTCTACATCCAGCTTCGGATTGCTTTCGGCAAAACCCAATTGCTGGGCTTGCAACAGCGCATCGCGATAGCTCAATTTATCCTCAAACATTTTGGTGAGGATGTAATTGGTACTACCATTTACAATGGCTTGAATGCTGTGCAGCAGATCATTATCGTAGTACTCCTCCAGGTTGCGAATGACCGGAATAGAGGCACAAGCCGACGCTTCGTACAAAAATGACTGACCGGTTTGCTGCTGCAACTGCAGTAGTTCGGGCAGGTGCTCGGCAATCATTTTTTTGCTGGCACTTACCACATGCTTGCCGCCGGTCAATGCTGTTTCTACAATATAAAAGGCGGCATCGGCGTCGTCTATCACTTCTACAATCACATTGATCTCGGGATCATGCAGCAGCACATCACGGTCGGTGGTAAACAGTTCGGCCGGTGCCTGCCGCGGCTTCTCCGGATTCTTGATACATACTTTTTTGATACTGGCTTTGAGTGACGGCGTTTGTTGCAGCACCTTGTACAGGCCTTCGCCTACCACGCCAAAGCCAAACAGGCCAATAGTCAGCTGTTTGTGGTGATAATCGGGATGCTCGATGGTTTGTGACATAAGTGAGAAAGTAGTTTTTAATATAGAATGGCTGTTAAAGCGAATAGTGGGCATTGCAGACTGCGGAGTGTGTCTATGCCCTGCTTAACCGGTCGGCGAAGGTTCGTCCAGAAATTGATGAATGATTTTTTCGATCACTTCGAACTCCAGCAAAAACCCATCATGCCCGAAATGGCTGCTGATAGCCGCAAACCGGGCACCCGGAATGTGTGCCGCAAGGAACTGCTGTTCGCTCAGCGGAAATAACACATCGCTATCGATACCAATGACCAGCGTGTGAGCAGTGATACGTTGCAGCGCAGCTTCCACGCTTTGGCGGCCACGGCCTACATGGTGGCTATCCATGGTTTTGGTAAGCGTGTAATAGCTGTATGCATTGAACCGGTTGGCCAGCTTTTGGCCCTGGTAGCGCTGGTACGACGCTGCACCACGTCCCGACTCGCCGGCATCAACTATTTGAAGCTGGCTGTCGTTGTTGGCCTGTGTAAGTGCGTACCCTTCGTAACTGCGGTACGACAGCAAGGCCAGTGCTCTGGCCGCCTTCATGCCCGCCAAACCGGCATTGGCGCTGGGCTGCTGCCAGGTAGCATCGGCCTCGATGGCCATGCGCTGCGTAGTATTGAAAGCAATGCCCCATGGCGAGTGCTGCGCATTGGTAGCAATGGGAATGATGTGCTCAAACAAATTGGGTTGTTCGATGGCCCACTCCAGCAGTTGCTGCCCGCCCATGCTACCGCCAATACCCATCCATATCTTTTCGATACCCAAAAAACGCCGGAGCGGTTCGTAGCTGCGTATGAGGTCGCGGGTGGTGAAGAATGGAAAAT
>CANHEC010000003.1 GCA_947459455.1 Chitinophagaceae bacterium | reverse complement strand
GCTCAGCGCTATCTATCATACCGATGCACCTACCGGCAACATCAGCCTGGCCGAAGTAGAAAAACTGGGCCGCAACCCCATGGTAGAGTGGTGGATACCGCTGAGCTACGGCGATACCTACCGCGGCAGCCGCATAGTGGGCACCACGCCCCGCTACCTGCAGCTGTACCATGCACAGCTGGCCAGTGGCCGCGTATTTGCGCAGCCCATGGAGGTGGTGGCCGGGGCCGCCATTGCCAGCCGGGCAGGTCTGCAGCCGGGCAGTAGCTTTACCGGCACCCACGGCGAGGGCGGCGAGGAGCACAAAGAACACCCGTACAAGGTGGTGGGCGTGCTGCAGCCTACCGGCACGGTGCTGGATGGCCTGCTGCTGACGCCTACCGAAACCGTGTGGGCCGTGCATCACCACGAAGAAGAGGAGGAAGCAGCGGACTCAACGAATGCCGCCGGCAGCCATGCTGCACACGACCACGAAGCCCGGCACACACCTGAAGCCGACCATGACCACGATGAAGAACCGGTCCAAATCACTGCGGCCTTATTCAAGTTTCGCAGCCCCATGGCGCTGATGACCATGCCCCGACTGGTAAATGCCCAAACCAATATGCAGGCTGCCAACCCGGTAGTAGAAGTGCGCCGCCTGATGACGCTGCTGAGCGTAGGCGCCGATACTTTGAAGGCCATCGGAGGCGGCATTATGCTGGTAAGCGCCCTCAGCATTTTTATAGCCCTGTACCTGCGCCTGCAGGAGCGCCGCTACGAAATGGCGCTGCTGCGCAGCATGGGCTGCCCCCGCAGCGGCCTGCTGTGGCTGGTGCTGGGCGAGGGCCTGCTGATAGCGCTGGCGGGTACTGCACTGGGCCTTGCCCTCAGCCGGTTGGGCTTGTGGCTGCTGCAGGGCCAATCGGCCAGCGGCTTTCAGCTGCGCCTGCTACCCCAGTGGCTGCCTGCCGAATGGTGGTTAGTTTTGCTTACCGTAGGTTTGGGTACCCTGGCAGCGCTGCTGCCGGCTATCAAGGCCTTCGGTCTTAATATCTCAAAAACACTGGCACATGAAGCGTAAGATGATGGTGATAGCAGCAGCAGCAGCTATAGTGGCCCTGGCTTTTCAGGCACCCACTGCGCCGCTACTCACCTGGCGGGTATTGGAGAAAGTAGACTTTGAAGAGAAGTATGTAAAGGAGATAGAGGGCTATATGTTGTTCCCTAAGTTTCCGGCCACCCTGAAGCAGCACGAAGGCAAGGTGGTGCAGGTGGTAGGCTATGTGGTACCCATGGATAACAGCGGCAATACCATTGCCCTGAGCGCCAACCCCTATGAGGCCTGCTTTTTTTGTGGCAAAGCCGGCCCCGCCAGCGTGATGACCCTGAAGCTGAAAAAGCCCGATAAGACCTATCGCATTGACGACTATATCGCCTTCAAAGGCAAGCTGCGGCTGAATAACAGCGACATCAACGAGTTTTACTACATACTGGAACAGGCCGAGCCACTGGGTAAAAAGTAAGGCTATGCTTCACGCACATGCCGGCGTGCAGCTTGCGTAAAATGCAGCCCGATAGAAACTACTACTTGCATTGCTTGAATAGCATTCAAGAAAAGAAGCACTCACCGGAATAAGCCAAACTTCAGCGCCGCATGCCCTACTAAGCCCGACAGGTCGGCTTGGGTGAGGTGCCTGTACTGCACATTGCCCACAAAGCGATAGCCGGCCCCCAGCTGCAGCCTTGCATATTTGTGCAGGTTTATTTCCAGCAGTGCAGAAGGCTCCACTTTAAAGAAGTTGGCTTCTCCAAAATTGGCTGCACCGGCTTCATTATCCAGCTCTATTTCACCCACGCCTACCAATACCGGAAAGCTGAGGTGCATCATTTTCTTAGCCCATGCTGTGTACTCCACAAAGCCACCGTAGGAGCGGTAATCGAGGTAGGTATTCGGTACTGTTTCGTTTTTGGGCCGTATTTCACCCAGCGATGTATTGAAGTAACCACCAAGGCTCCACTTATCGCCGAGGGTAATGCCCGCCCGCAGCAACAGTAAGTGTGAAGCAGATTTGTCGATGGCTTTTGTTTGGTACCCCGGTGCCACAAAAAAGCCAATCGGCTGTCTGGTTTGGCTCTTTTGATTGCCAAAGAGCGTACGGGCCTTCGTACTGTCTTGTGCCAGTGTTGTAGCAGCGACAGCAATTGTGACGGCCATCGATAATAGCCTTTTCGCATACTTACCCATCATGCTTCATTTATTGTCTTCTGAAAACAAGAATATCGCCCTGGTCTTCAAAACGCAGTTCATTATTCGTCTGCGAAATGAAGTACCAATCGTCAGTAAACTCTTGCAGAAAAGCATGCTGGTTGAAGTTCATTGCCAGCTCGGTTTTGCCATCGTCGGTAAATACCAGATACGTGCCCTGATAAGGAGCAGCGCCGCCTGCCACCTGTACTATTCCGCCGCTGCCAAAAGAAAAAACCAGTTGATTGAATTGCGCAGTTTTGTTTTGTCCGCCTTCGCGAAACTCGGCTACCCGCCAGCCGCTGTGTTGCGTCAGGGTGCTGGCCAGTTCGCTGGCCGATACATTGTTGTTGGCCGGCATATCTCGTTCGCAGGCCGCCAGCAATAGTGTTAGTCCAAGACTGGCTGCCCATCCGCACAGCTTTCGTTTCATGCGCATGCTTTTTTAGTTGCGCACAAAGCTGAATGGCTAATCGTTAATCAAAACCCAACGCCAACCATATTCCTTTTTTCGAAATCGCACATTAACGCCGCCTTTAAAAAATTTTAGGGACGCTGCTGTAAGGCCCGCCAAAGCCGCGTGGCCTGCAAGCCTTGCGCCGTGCTGTAGCGCTGGCGCAGTTGCTGGTACTGCTGCAAGCGCTGGCTTGCTACTTTGTACAGGTTCGAGTCGATGGGCTGCGGCTGATAGTCTTTGGGTACCGCGTAGGTAAAATAGCCCTTTGCTCCTGCAAATACAGGAATGGCAAAAAAGCTGCGTTCTACAAATTGGCCGGTGCTGTCTTGCTGCCGCCCGGCATTTACAAAAAAGTCGACTGCATGGGCGGGATAGCCAAACAGGTAGCCGTAGCTGCGCCAGCGCTGGTATTTTTGCTCGTATTCAGTAGTGGCCAATACAGTAGCCGGGTCGGCAGCGCTGCTAAGGCCCAGGGCGGCATAAAAATCTTGCCTGTTTTGCAGCAATTGCGCCAGCACCTGGCGGCGCACCACATACAGCTCGGCATACTTGTAAATGCTATCGCTTCGCTCAAAGGGATTGACGATGAATACCCACCACTGATTGCTGAGGCGGGCTGCCAGCTGTTGCCAGCGCTGCAGGGCTTGCCGGGCCGAATCTTGCTGTGCCGACACCAGGCTCAGTAGCGGCAGTCGCTTTAGCTGCATGCTGCTCATGGGTTTCAGTGTGTCGGCCAGGGTAAACAACGCTTCGTGGTCCAGCGCATACGCCAGCAGGCTATCGGCCTCGCGGCGCTCAGCAGCACTTAGTTGCCGGTACTGCTGCCTGATGGCACGGCTGGCCGGCACTGCACAAGCAGCAGCCAACAAAATCATGAACAACAAAGCAGGCAACAGTGCAGGCTTTTTCATCAGAATTGCTTGAGATAGGTAAGTTTTGAAATGACGCTTTGGGTGCGCACCGGCAGGTTGGCAAAGCTGTTTTCGTTGAATACCACAAACAGAAAACTGAGCGGCGCAAACTCCCAGCTGCCCCGCATGTTCCAGCGGGTGCGTTTATCAAAGCTGTTGTATTGGTAAAAGCCGCTGAGCTGAATGCGTGGATTAACAGCCAATCGTGTACCAAGGGTGATGAGGTCGATATCGGTACTGGTCTTGTTGATACCAAGGTCACGGATAGCATTGCGCTGATACTCGGCCGTGAAGGCAATATGCGGCATCGGCACCAGGCGCAAGCCAAGATCAAGGGTGCGAAGGCGCCCGTCGTAGTAGCGCCCAAAATTGTAAGTAGCCCTCGCTGATAGCTTCTTCGATTGGTCGGTTTGGTATTCTATTTCGTGCCGTGTGTAGCGATACCGGCCAGGTGCTACCGAAATACCAATGGGCTGAAAAAAGAAGTGCTCCCAGGTAGGTGTGATGGTGAAGTTGAGTCGTGCACCGCTATTGAAAAAAATGTACACCGGAAATATGTCGACGCTGGCCGATTGAAACTTTCCGTCATCCACATTGTGATACAGGTCAAGAAAAGCACCGGGATCCCAGCGCCGTACCCATTTTCCCAGCCAGCCTTTGGGCCGCCAGATGTAATAGCCGCCCGGGTTGTGAAACACCACATTGTTTTGAAATACGAAACCCATGCCGGGCGTGTATTTGCTGGTGACAAACTTGCTTTGGTTGCCAATGTAAAATTCGTTTTTCTCGTAGCCGATAGACACGGTACCAGCCAGACCAATACTATCAGCGCTATTGTTGCGAGCAGCCGATAGCATGTAGTTGATGGTTAGTTGATCTTTTGGCCTAATCAGTCCATCGATGGTGAGCGTGGTGTTGTTGCGTTGCAAAAAACCACGCTCCGGTCTGGCTTCATCCAGCCGATGGGTGAGCATCACACCCACATTGTTTTGTTCGCCAAAATTTTTGAGGTACCGCATCACACCAAAGTTGGCAGCGCCCTGCTGGCTGGTAGCCCGCTGGTGCACATACAAGGCGGCCAGCGTACGTGCCTGGCTGCGGTCGGTGTAGCGCAGGCCCGCATCGATGGGTACCGGCTCGGCATTAAACTGCGTGTTCGATAGGCCAATAGAGCGACTGAAAAAAGGTTTGATGTCTTCATCATCGGCGCCGGCGTATACGCCGCTGTTTTCCAGAAAAAACTGGCGGCGTTCAGGAAAGAACACATTGAACCGGGTCAGGTTGTTCACGGCACGGTCTACATCGGCCTGCGCAAAATCGGTATTGAAAGTGAAGTCCAACACAGCTTGCGGATTCACGGCCCATTTTACTTCGCCGCCGGCTTTCAGGTTATTGCTGCTGGTGCTGCTACCCTGCGCATTGGTACTTCGGTTGTACTCATGCAGCATGTAGGGCTGCACCCGCACATTGGCACTGGGGGGTGGTGTTTGCAGGCCTTTCAGCCGGGCAGCATACGTCATGCGGTAGGGGCTGAATGATTGTGGAATGGCCGGGAAAACGGTTTGCTCAAAATCGCGACGGGCCAGCCGGGCCATGGTAAGGCCCCAGCCCAGGCTATCGGCACCTTGAGTGTAGCGCAGGCTCTTGAAAGGAATAGCAAACTCAGCATAGTTGCCGCTATCGGTCATGTGCGTACGTACCCGCCACAGCGCATCCCAATCCTGATCGTTAAAGCTATCATCAAACACCTGCTTATCTCGCTGGTTGCCGTAGGGCGTGGTTTGAAAGCTCATGCAATAGCGGCGCAGGTTTTGCGGATCGAGCTGAATGAAAAAAATATCGTTTTCACCGTAGGCAAAGTCGCGACGCAAGTCTTGCACCCGCACTCCTTTTTTGCCAATGCTGTCTTTGCAAAACACTCCAAAGTACAGGTGGCGCTTATCAAACAGGATGCGTACCTCAGTATGGTACAAGTACCGCCCTCCCTGCCGGGGTTCTTGCCGGAAAAAATCGGTGATAGGCCGGGCAGTTTGCCAAGCAGGTTCATGCAGCCGGCCATCTACCGAAATAAGGCTCTGTGTTTCGGTAGCGTACAATACCGGCGGCTGCGGTGCTGGGGCAAAGTTGCCGCTTCGGGCGCTGTCCGATTGGCCCAGTGCCAGCATGGCCGAAATGCATGCGCATAGCAAAAGGCTTGTTTTTTTCATGAGGAGTGCACGAAGGAGCCGGCCAGTTTGGTGACGGATGCAAAACTGCTGGCTACCAGCCAATAGGAAGGGTTAAAAAAATGAACAATGGCCGACACATGACTCAGGCGTTGTGCTGGCGCCTGCTAAGCAGTGCTGCCAGCAAGGCGGGCAGTGCCAGCCACAGCAGCAATGGCCCCCAGGGCTGCGAGTTGGCCGACAAGCGTACCGTGGGTGCGCCGGGCATTTGCTGTAGGTGCCGCCGCGTGTAGTGGCTGTCCAGTATCATGTTGTCCCACATGTGCTCAAAGCGCTGCTGCTTGTAGGCCAGCACCTGCTGCTCAAATGCTACTTGTTGTACAGCAGTAGTGTGGGCGCTTTGGCTAAAGCTGCGCAGCGTGGCGGCAGCAGGGTTTACCCAAAAGCTGGCCGCTTGTGCATCGGCTTGTTGCAGTATCTGATCACTTATTTGCTGGTGCAGGGCTTGCTCTTGCTGCATGGTGATGCGGAGGTAACCGTAGCTGCGCATCATGGTTTGCCTTACAATGCCTGTGGTGTCTTTGGCATACTCGGGGTAGCGTTGGGCAGTTATGCGCTGGTGGCTGTCCAGCGGTGCGTCCCAGGCTTTGCCGGGTACATCTCTGAATTCGGCAATGGCCACTGCCGTGTCGCCGTTATCGCGGGCCTCTTGTACGGTATTGAACAGGCCCGGCACCACTACCAACAACAGTAACCAGCTGGCCAGCAGGGCCACCAGGTTTTGCATGCTGCTCCAGCCACGAGAGAGGATGAGCCAACTGAGGCTCAGCCACACGCCGGTGTAAAGCACTGCCGCCAGCACCCATGTACCTGGCTGCGAGGCTGGCGCCGACTGACCTTGCAGCCAGCCATACGCGTAGCCCAACGCTACCGACAGGGGCAGCCAGGCTACCACCCACCTGAATAGCAGCCGGCTGAATAAAGCCGATTGCAATTGCCGCCGGGTAGCCACCAGCCAAAGTCGGTCGATGCCTTGTTCGCGTTCGGCCGCCATCAGATTGTAGCTAAGGCCAATGAATAACAGTGGGAACAGAAACAGCGCAAAAAAGCCGAGATCGAACGAACCGGCGAGCAGCTGCATGGGATTGCGAAATTCATCAAACTCGTTGTTGAAAATGGGGTAGGTCATTCGCACCGACTTGTGCAATGGCAGTACATCAGCCTGGCCTACGGTAAGTGCCGCCAGCGGCGAGAGTGGCTTGCTCAATACGGGCTTCAGTCGCCAGTCCAGCGTAAAGGGGGTTTCTACAGCTATACGTTCTGCGCCTGTCTTTAGCGTATCCAGCTCGGCAGCTACACTGTTGTAATTGGCCATGGTAGCGGCTGCCAGGCTATCGGTAGCAGCTTGTTGGTATTGGTACCAGCGCCGCCCATTTTCTACACTCCAAATGGCCACTATGCCAAATACCAGCAGCGCCAGCAATAGCAGTTTGCTGCGCAGCAGCAGTTGTAGTTCCAGTTTCCAAACAGCGGTTGTCATAAGCGTTAGCGGAAAAAAAGAATCGTGAAAAGGAGGCGGTAACAGCTGTCAGGCAAAGCGGTACAGCCGCCGAGCCAGCCAGCCGAGCCAGCCCATGCCCAGCAGCAGCCAGCCGCCCAATGCCAGCCATTCCAGCCGGTACCATCCGAGGGTAGTAGCCAGCCGGGGCTGCTGGTAGGCAAAGTCGGGGATGGTGCGCCAATAGGTGCTGTCTACTGTCCAGTCCCAATCGCCGGTTTTACTGCCGCCATAGGCCATTTTTTCGTTTAGGTTTTTCATCAGCATACGGCGGTAGGCTTCGGCATCCTGCAGCAGTTGCAGCTGGTGGCGGTAGTCGCTTTGTGCCAGGCCCATGCTCATATTGCGCAGCGCCAAAAATGGATTGGCAAATGCCGCCCAGCTGCTCACCCTGTTTTGTGCATCCAGGCTTTGCCTGATGCGGGCAAAATGTTTGTCGTATACCAGGTTGCTGTATTCTTCATCAGCCAGCATGATCAGACCGTCGCCATTAATGGGTAGCTCTTCTCTTGTTTTTACCTGGTAGCGTTTTAGCAGCGAGTCCTCAAATTTGGCAATATGTTCATCGGCCGGGTTGTGCCCGTCAATGCCTTTTTTTCGGTCGTCGGCCAGCGCTTTGTTGAACTGCTGGCGCTGCTCCAGCGGGTGCAGGCTATCGGCAGCATTAGCCACCAGCCGGGGCATCACTATCATCCACACAGCCCATGCGGCCAGCTGCAGGGTCAGCGAGCTGCGGCTATCGGCGGCAGCCGCCGATACAGCCACCGATAGCACACTCAGCAGAACCGTATACAGCGCATAGCTACCCATCCAGCTGACCAGCCAGCCTGCGGGCAGGCCATTGCTGGCGCCCATGGCATAGTAAAAAGCATATTGTGTAAACACGCCCAGCAGGGTAACCGCCAGCGCCAGGGTAGCCACGGCTGCCGCTTTGCCAGCCAGGTACCGGCCAGCCGGCAGGCCCTGCGCAGCTACCAGGCGCAAGGTTTGTTGTTCGCGGTCGGTGCTTACAAGCCCAAAGCCGGCCAGAATGATAAAAAGGGGAAGCAGCACCTGCAGTACCCATGCCATGCTGAAATCGCCGAAGCGACTCATTTCTGTACGTTGCTGGGCCGGGCTGAATAGCGGTTCGTTTTGCTTGTGGGCCTCCAGCCGCAGCAGGCCCCCGGCAAAAGGCCGAATACCCTGATCGAGCACCTGCATGCCACTCACGGGCTGAAAGACGATGTGGCCATAGTGGGCGCTACTGTGCGGATTTTGAGGCCCCTGGCCCAGCCACGCCTGCCGCATGGCCAGGCTGGCCTGTGCGTGGGCCTGCGTACGGGCCAGATGCACCCGGGCACCATTCCAGCTTACCAGGCCAAATAGTAGCAGCAGCACGGCCAGCATCCATTGCAGGTGGCGCTGCCGCAGCAGCTGCCGTAGGGTGTAGCTATAAACGGTGTACATGGGCTATACAGTTTCGAGGTACAGTTGCTGCAACGCATCGGCCGTAATGTCGGCGGTATCCAGTTCGTGCACCAGCCGGCCGCTTTTCATGATGCCGATGCGGTGGCCTACTTGTACGGCATTGAAAATATCGTGGGTAGCCATGAGCACGGTAAGGCCCTCGTTGGCGAGTTGCTTTACCAGCTGGGTAAATTCGGCGGTGGCCTTGGGGTCGAGGCCGCTGGTGGGCTCGTCCATCAAAATGACGCGGGCCTGGCTGGCGAGTGCAATGGCGATGCCTACTTTTTGGCGCATACCCTTGCTGTAGCCTGCCACCCGCTGGGTATGGGCTTCGGCCTGCAGGCCGGCTTTTTGCAGCAGCGCTGCCAGCTGGCTGGCTGGGTGGCGGTGGCCCGCCAGGCGGCTGAAAAAGTCGAGGTTTTCGAGGCCCGATAGCTGGGGGTATAGCTGCACTACCTCGGGTATATAGGCTACACGTGCCCCGGCACTGCCGGCCGGCTGGTTCATAATGCGGGCCTCGCCGCTACTGGGGCTGGCAAAGCCCAGCAGCAGGTTGATGGTGGTGGTTTTACCGGCGCCATTTTGGCCCAGCAGGCAGTACACCTGCCCGGGGGCAATGGCCAGGTTCAAAGCGTTCAGGGCCAACTGGTTGCCATACTGTTTGGTGAGTTGGCGAGCCTCAATTGCAATCATGGGCGGACGAGATTGAAATCCGAATGTAGATATTTTTGAAACGACGTTGCAAAAATTATAGTCACCGCACTGCTGGCCTGCGGTATCAAGTCGACCCGGGTATGTCGGGTGCCTGCATGCGGCCACCGGCTATATTTGTAGTCTACCATCTGTTCTACTCCATTGATTACCTACTTCGTCATTCTGGTATTGGCGCTGCTGCTCACCGGCTTTTTTGCGGGTATCGAAGTAGCGTTTGTGACTACGAATAAGCTGAGCATTGAGCTGAAGAAGAAGCAGGGAAAGCGGAGTGGTGTGCTCATCAGCGAGCTGATGGAGCAGCCATCGCGTTTCATTGGCATGTGCCTGATTGGTTTCAATCTTTTTTTGGTGCTATATGGCCTGCTGGTAAGCCACCTGCTGAGTCCGCTGCTACGCCTGATAGCCATCGACGATGAAGCCACCAATTCGGTGACGGCGCTGGCGGTGCGGGCCGTTATTGGTGTGCTGCTCAGCAGCTTTTTTGCATTGTTAGTTGAGTTTGTTTTCAAAGCGCTTTTCAGGGCAAAAAATGATGCCCTGCTTGGGTTTTTTGCCAGCCCGGTGGCATTCTTCTTCCGCTTATTCGAGCCGGTGAGCCGCCTGCTGGTCAATGTTTCTACCTGGATACTGAAGTATGTGTTCAACGTGCGGATGGATGATCCGCGGCGGCCATTCAGCCGCATCGATCTGGAGCATTATTTTCAGCAGACCAAAGAGGTGGAGAGTGAGAATACCGAACTGAACAAGGAACTGTTTGAAAATGCGCTGGGCCTGCCGGGGGTGCGCATTCGCAGCTGCCTGGTACCCCGCAAGGAAATAGTGGGTGTGGAGCAAACGGCCAGTGTGGATGAGGCCCGCCGCAAAATGATAGATACCAGGCTGAGCAAGCTGCTGGTGTACGATCAGAACATTGACAACATTGTGGGCTATGTGCACCAGCTGGACCTGTTTAAAAATCCGCCAACGCTGCAAAGCATCCTCATCAGCATACCGGCTGTGCCCGAAACCATGAGTGTGAGCGACCTGATGAGCAAAATGACCCGTGCGGGCAAAAGCATGGCCTGGGTGGTAGATGAGTTTGGTGGTACCGCCGGCATTGTGACCATGGAAGACCTGCTGGAAGAAATATTTGGTGAGATACACGATGAGTACGACACCGAAGAGTTTGTAGAAAAGCAGCTATCGGCTACAGAATACATTTTCAGCGGCCGGCTGGAGATAGACTACCTGCAGGAAAAATTCGGGCTGCAGTTTGAGGAAGCCCCATCGGAAACACTGTCGGGTTTTGTGATCAACCACCACGAGGGCATCCCCAAGCTGGGCGAACGCATCATCATCGACGATTATCAGTTTGAGATACTGAACATGGCCGATACCCGCATAGAACTGCTGAAGCTGAAGGTGCTGGGGTAGGGCTGGCCGGGCCATGCACGGCAGTTGAAGTGAGTGACACAACGCAGTTGCCATCTGCACTGCAGCTGGGGCACAAAAGAATTCCAGTGCCCCTCTCACTGTGGAACACTGGAACTTTCAAACTTGTCAAACCTGTTTTACGCTCCGGTAAATTGTTTCAGGAACCGCACATCGTTTTCGCTGAAGAGGCGCAGGTCTTTTACCTGGTACTTGAGCATGGTGATGCGTTCGATGCCCATGCCAAAGGCAAAGCCGGTGTACTTGTTAGGATCGATGCCACAGTTTTGAAGCACGTTGGGGTGTACCATGCCGCAGCCTAGTATTTCTACCCAACCGGTGTGCTTGCACACGTTGCAGCCTTTGCCGCCGCATATCAGGCAGCTGATGTCCATTTCGGCGCTGGGCTCGGTAAAGGGGAAGTAGCTGGGGCGGAACCGCACTTTCACATCCTGTCCAAACATTTCGCGGACAAAGAAGTAGAGCGTCTGCTTCAGGTCTGCAAAGCTGACGTTTTCGGCTACGTACAGCCCTTCTACCTGGTGAAAAAAGCAGTGCGCCCGAGCGCTGATGGTTTCATTGCGGTACACACGGCCCGGCATGATGAGGCGAATGGGCAGCTGGCCTTTTTCCATGGCACGTATCTGCACATTGCTGGTGTGCGTACGCAGCAGCCAGGCAGGATCCTGACTGATGTAAAAAGTATCCTGCATGTCGCGGGCCGGATGGTCCTCGGGCAGGTTGAGGGCGCCAAAGTTGTGCCAGTCGTCTTCTACCTCGGGCCCTTCGGCCACGGCAAAGCCGAGGCGTTTGAAAATATCGACAATGCGATTGCGCACCAGGCTGATGGGGTGGCGGCTACCCAGTGGCAGCGGATCGCCGGGCAGGCTGATATCGTAATCGAAGCTGAATTCGGTGCTGCTTTCCAGGGCGGCTTTCAGGGCCTCGTAGCGTTCTTCGGCGGCCTGCTTAAAGGCATTCATCTGCTGGCCAAACTCTCGCTTTTGCTCGTTGGGCACGTTCTTCATTTCGCCCATCAGGCTTTTTACCAGCCCTTTGGTGCCCAGGTATTTGATGCGGAAAGCTTCCAGCGCCTCGGCGTTGGGTGCTTCGGCGGCGGCTATATCGGCAGTGTGCTGTGCCAGTGCTGAAAGAATATCGGTGGTCATACGTGGGCGCAAAGATAGCCCCCTGCCGCATGCCTGCCCAGCCGCCGGCTGCAAAATGCATCAGGGACTGACGAGGTTGATACCAATATTGAAGTAGAAGGGTACGCCCAGCTGGGTGCGAAATACCTCGTGCTGGTCTTTGCCGCTGTAGCGGTCGGTGAGCACAAAGCGGCCATTGACCCGCACGCCGGCCTGCGCAGTGAGCCAGATGAAATTCTTAAGCTGGCGCTCCCACTGCAGGCGAGGCTTTATTTCGCCGCGTTGCAAAAACAGGGTGGTATTGCCGGCGCCGCCGGTAAGGCCGGGCAGCAGGTATTGGTTGCCTTCCAGCTCGTAGCCCAGCAGCAGCAGGTTGCGGCTGCTGAGGTTGCGCCGCACAAAGCCTTTGGCCGGTAGTATCAGCTCCATGCCCCAGCGGTCGTTGAAGGTTTTATTCCATAGCAGCACGGGCACATGAATGAGGCGGCCCATGCGATACGTGCGGCTGAGGCCGAGGCCCCACATGTAGCGTTCGGAGGTTTTCCAGCCGTAAATGACGGTACCGCTGATGGTAACGGCTTTGGCCGATGCGCCGCTGCTAAAGGGCCGGGCGGCATTGAAATCGGCACCCAGCTGCGCAATCAAAAAGTTTTTTTCATTGAAAGGCTTGAACACTGACGTGGTAATGCCCATGCTGTGGTGCATGTAATCGTTGAAATACCCATCGGGGAAGGCCGGGCTGATGCTGCCACGGGGCTGCTGCAGCCCAAAGGCGGTGCCCCAGTACTGGCCGCCGAGATTGACAATGATGCGATCGTTGCTGACAATAGGAAAATTGACCAGCAGGCGGGGACCTTGTGCCTGCTTCATTTGGTAGAAGCGGCTGAAGGCAGCATCGGCACCGGGCGCCACATCTACACTATTGCTGCCCTGAAACTCGTACGATACGCTGATGAGTTTGGACGCCGACAGGTTGAGCACTTTTTGCGTAGCAAAGCGGCGCACTTCGGCGGCATCGGTGTACTTGCTGAAATCTTCGGTATCGGTGCTATCGGTTTGGGCCAGCGCCAGCAAGGGCCAGCAGCAGCATACGGCCAGTAGTTTTTTCATACGCTCACAACAATCGGTTGGACTGCAATTTGCGGTAGTTAGCGCCTTGGGCGTGCAATGGATAAACAGTGGTTATAAGAAAGGCAGGAAGGCAGAATGCTTATAGCCTAAAGCTGAAGGCTGTGGGCAAAAGGATCAAGGCTGAGGGCGGAAGGCGAAAGGCAGAAAGCGGAAAGCAAAAGGCAAAAGATCTAGGCCGAGAAGAGAGGGCAAAGGGCATAGCGCTGCTACCGCTGTTATCAGCGCTGCTCCTTCATCCAAATTCAAATGCTCCGTGCCGCTGCTGGCGAGAGCTTTTCCTACCTTAAAGAATCCGCAGCTTGGCGTAGTTGAGCATGATCTTCTTTTCACCATTCTGGTCGAACTGCACGGTGGCAATGGGATTGTGCGAAGCGCCTTCCATTTTTACCACCACGCCAAAGCCGAATTTCTGGTGCTCTACTTTATCGCCTACCTGCAGGTTGCTGGTATCGCTGGCCACAAAGTCGGCCGAGGGTTGGTGCTCTTTTACCTTGGGTGGCTGCGATGGCGCTACGTACGAAGGCTTGGCAGGGCCCCCCGGCTTGCCGGGTGGCGGCCCGTAGCGCTTTTCGGCAGCGGCTGCACTATTGCTGCTGCCGCGGCCACCGCCATGCAGCCGGTCGAAGGCGCTGGCGCCGCCAAAGTTCATACCGGTGCCCTGGTTGCGCAGGCCACCGCCGGCCATGGTACGGTCGGCATACTGTGGCGGTACTTCATCCAAAAAGCGACTGGGATCGTTCATCACCAACTGGCCGAAGCGGTAGCGGTTTTGCGCATAGGTGAGCCAGAGTTTGTGTTTGGCCCGGGTAACGGCCACATAAAACAGGCGGCGTTCTTCTTCCAGCTCTTCGCGGGTGTTGATGGCCATGGCGTTGGGGAAGAGGCTTTCTTCCATACCGCCCACAAACACGCAGGGAAACTCCAGCCCTTTGGCAGCGTGGATGGTCATCAGCTTTACCACGTCGGCGTTTTCATCTTTGTCGTTGTCGGCATCGGTCAGCAGCGTAATCTGCTGCAGGTAAGCCCCCAGCGAGGCTACACCGCCGCCTTGCTGAGCACCGGCAGGGGCAGGCGCCTGGCTGGCATCGTAGTTAAATAACATGCCGCTATCGCCTCCGCTGGCTGGTGCGTCGGTAGCAGGCGGCTGTCCGGGGTTTTCCAGCAGGGTGCCATCTTCATCAATCATGCTGCGGTTTTCCGCATCATCCACCCATTCTTTGATCGAGTTCAGCAGTTCTTGTATGTTTTCGTAGCGGGCCAGGCCTTCGGCGCTTTTGTCGTTGAAGAGTTCCTTGATAATACCAGTATGCTTGCCCACCTGAAAAGCTACTTCGTAAGCATTGTTGTTTTTCAGCATGCTCTGGAAGTACTTGATCATTTGCAAAAAGGCCTGCATGCTCTCGAGGCTGCCGCCACGTATGCCTATTTGCTGCGCTTGTTCCAACGCTTGCCACATCGTCATGTTGCGGTCGTTGGCTACCGTCATCAGTTTTTCGATGCTGGTTTTACCAATGCCGCGGGCCGGATAGTTGATGATGCGCTTCAGCGCTTCTTCATCACGGGTATTTACAATAATGCGCAGGTAGCCTAAAAAATCTTTGATCTCTTTGCGCTGATAAAAGCTGATACCGCCGAAAATGCGGTACGGAATGTTCATGCGGCGCAGGCATTCTTCGTAGCTACGGCTCTGCGCATTGGTACGGTACAAAATGGCAAAGTCGGCATTGCGAAAATGATTGCGCAGCTTTTGCTCCTGTATGGCATCGGCCACATAGCGGCCCTCATCGTTGTCGGTCATTACCCGTATGATGCGCACCTTTTCGCCGGCATCGGCTTCGGTCCATAGCTCCTTGGGCAGCTGGTTTTTATTGTTCTTAATTACATCATTTGCCACATTCAGGATGGTGCTGGTACTGCGGTAGTTGCGTTCCAGCTTCACCACTTTTACATCGTCGTAGTCTTTTTGAAACTGCAGGATGTTTTCGATGGTGGCGCCGCGAAAGCTGTAGATGCTCTGGGCGTCATCGCCTACCACGCACAGGTTTTCGTGAGCGGCTGCCAGCAGCTTGGTAATCTGGTACTGGGTGGTATTGGTATCCTGGTACTCATCTACCAGTATGTACCTGAACTTGTGCTGGTACTTGTGCAATACCGACGGAAAGTCTCGCAGCAGCTCGTACATTTTCAGCAGCAGGTCATCAAAGTCCATGGCGCCGTTTTTGAAACAGCGCTTGCAGTAGGCGTCGTACACCCGGGCCATGGCGGGCCTGTTTTGGCGGGCATCTTCCTGCAGTATGTGGTGATCCTGGGCGTATTCTTCCGGTGTAATCAGGGCATTTTTAGCGGCGCTGATGCGGTTGTGCACCACATTGGGCTTGTAGGTTTTGTCGTCCAGGTTCAGCTCCTGCACCACCGTTTTTATTACGCTGCGGCTATCGTCGGTATCGTAAATGGTAAAGTTGTTGGGGTAGCCCAGGTGCTGCGCTTCGCCACGCAAAATGCGGGCAAACACGCTGTGAAAAGTACCGATGTAGAGATTGCGGGCCTCGTTGTTGCCCAGCAGTTTTTGGATCCGCTCTTTCATTTCGGCCGCCGCCTTGTTGGTAAAGGTGAGTGCCAATATGTTGAATGCATCGATGCCATAGTGCCCCATCAGGTAGGCAATACGGGTAGTGAGCACTTTGGTTTTGCCACTGCCGGCGCCGGCCACAATCATCAGGGGTCCGTCTTTGTGCAGCACTGCCTCTCGCTGCTGTTCGTTCAATCCTGCTAACAAGTCGTGCATAAGGGGTGCAATTTACAGCCGCCGGGGTGGCCAAGCTACTGCCGGGGTGTCCAAGCTACTGACAGGCCGGTGCCACGGTGTGCAAAACCCGACAGCCCTGCAGGATACAAAAGCCAAAACCGGCAGCAGGGGCCTGAAAGGGCCGGCCTGCTGCCGGAAAATGGGGAAAACCGGAGGCTGCAATGCTGTATTATTGCTTTTCCAGTACAAGCACTATTTTATTGAAATCGGCCGCGGCATTGATCACTTTTTTGAAGGGCTCAAACTGCGACAGCGGATAGGCCGTTTCCTTGTAATATTCGTGCACCTTCACCAGCAGCTTGTTGCCCTTCAGTTCGTAGCTGGATACAAAACCCATCGTGCCTTCGCCACCGTCTTTGCCATCGGTGATGTTGATTTTCAGATCGTCGATGTTTTTGACGGTATAGCCGGCCGGTAACTCAAACTCAATCAATCGATCGAGAATGTGCGGATAGTCGATGCTGATGGGTAGCTGACGCGGTTTCTCCTGATACATCTGTTCCTGGGGGCCAATCACTTCGCCCAGTTTCACCAGTATCTTCTTACCGGCCTGTTCCAGTAGTTCGGCGCTGCTCATGTCGCCCTCCAGTATCAGCGGTTTATTGGCAGCGCCATCCGTCATAGCGCTGTTGAGTACCTGCATGCGGCTGATTTCCTTGCTTTTGCTGATGCTTTGCAGCAGGTCCTTGGTGAAATCATCCTGTTTGTCTTTGGGCAGAAAATGATATGCCGGCCGTATGTTGGCAGCACTGAGCCCCATGAAAATCTGTTTGCCTTGCAGCAGTACCGAATCCAGGCTCTCATTCAGCCGCATTTTCACCTCAGTATTGTGCTGGCTATTGCTGTACTTTTCTATGGGGATGGCTTTGAAAGCAGCATAGGCTGTCTTCATGGTACCCACCGACACGTTTTGCAGATAGAGGCCATTGGTAGCGGCCCACATTGGCGGAAAGTAGGGGTAGCGAAATGAAATGCTGGTGGGATCGAGATACTTGCCGGTGTTGGGGAAAAAGAACAGGAGTTCATCGGCCATCCTGAAGTTCTCCAATTTTTCGTCCAGCGGAATCTCATCACGTTTGCTGGGAAACACGATTTGATAGTCTATGCCCAGCTGGCCGAGGCAAGCGGCAAAAAAGCGGCGGAAAGCATCGTTGGTGGCTACCTTGGTCTTTACAATCTTCTCAATGACTTCGGCGTCTTCGCCAATGCCTTCTTCATTAATGCTCACATTAGTTTTGAGGTATTCTTCCAGGGTTATAATTTTCGCTTCTTCGCTGGCATTGGCATCCAGGTTGGCTTTGCGCAAAAAGCCAGTAATGGCCTTGGTTTCTTTTTCTGTGAGTTGGTGATAATTCTCGTACACGTTTTTGGCCAGCTGGTTCCAGGTAAACATGCGAACGTCTTTGTCCTTGCTCAGGTTGTAGCTGAGCTTGTACTGCACGTAGCGGCTATAAGCAGCAGGCTGCGCATACTTTTCGTTTTCAATCACGGGGATGTTTCGGCAGCTGCCGTTCACAATACGTTCTTCTGCTACAATGGTGTCCTTTCCAATCTCAAATCCGTTGTAGCCCTTCACGGTAAACTGCAGGTGCTGCGGCACGGCCAGGCGAAAGACGGCTTGCTGAACGGGAGAGGCACTCTGAAACACTTCGATGCCAAAGAAATTGGGCCCTTTCTTTTGCAGCACAAAGTATTCTATTTCGCTGCCTACCTCCAATCCTTCCAGGGCGAACTTCTTGTACAGTCTTCCTTCATCTTCTTCGTCCAGTATTTTATCGGCTGGCAGCGGTACTACCTTGCCCGATGGCGTGATCACCCGTGCCTTCAGTATGTCGAAGCTGGCGCCGTACGATACCGGGATATAAATTTTATTGTACATCTCTACACCCTTTTCATTGTTCACCCTAATGATGCGGTGGCTCAGACTATTGATGACCACGCCCATTTTTTCATCGGGCAGGTATTGCTGCATGCGGGCATCATACACTATCACGGCAGCTTCTTTGGCATAGGCCGGGTCTATGCTGTGCAATGTGGGATTCGCTTTCCAGTCCATTGCCGTGGGTGCCGTGGTAGCTAGTGTGGTACCTTGTGCGTTGACCATCCAGCTGGCAGTCAGCAGCAGGCCTATTATCAGTAGTTTCTTCATGTGTTGGTTATTTTTTCTCCAGTACAATTTGTTCTTTGTAGTGCGCCTGCACCTTGGCCAGCGGCTTGTTCCAGTCGGCAAACTGTTCGGGCTGCAGCATCAGCACTTTGTGGGTAAGGTGCTGTGTGGCAATGATGCGGTCCTTGTAGGTCTTGTATTCAATTTTTAGTTTGTAGAATGGGGTTTCTACTTCCAGATCTTCCGGCTTGTAGCTTACCTGGTAGCCATCAGGTATTTCCAGCAAATGATGCGACACGATCTCGTACTGGTAGTCAAACTCCTTGGGTACTTTTCTTCGGGCCGTATCAATGCGTTGATTTTCGAATAGCTTTTCGAGGTGCAGGTTGATGTAGTACTCGTTGCCCACCTTTTTGCTGTAGTCAGGTATTTCAAAACTGGCCTCAATAGCCGCAGCACTGTTGGCAGGGTCGGTACGATGAATCTGATAATCGCCCAGCATGAACTTGTTACTGGCTTTGCCCATGCGGGTTTTCACGTAGTCTTTCAGTCCTTTTTCATCGCGGTATAGCAGGGCATTGTACACGTCTTCGCCGAAATAGCCTTTGTAGGTCACCTTTTCATGGCCGGCTACGCCATTGTCGGTCAAGCGAACAAACGTGCTATCGATAACCACATTGGTACTGGCCGGCATTACGGGTACTTCCAGCACTTTGTATTCGGTAGGCGATAGCGAGATGAGGGCCTGCTTACCCTGAATGGCATCGGGTGGCAGGTGCAGCTTCGAGTTGGGAGAGGTGCCATCAATGAAATACCATTGCCCATCTATTTCGGCCGTGGCTATCATGTGGTTGTCGGTAATGGGCAGCGGTACCTCGGTATACTTGTAAGGAATATGCCGGGTGCCTATCCAGGTGTAGTACGCTTTGATGCCAGCCATGCGCATCATGCAGGTGAGTATGCTGCTCATGTCTTTGCAATCGCCGTAGCGCTTACTGCATACTTCGGCTGCCTGGCGCGGACGAAAGCCTTCCAAGCCGCTTTCAAACGCTACATAGCGAATGCTTTTTTGCACCCATTCGTAAATGGCATTGGCTTTCTCCAGCTGGCTGTTTTTGCCTGCTATCAGGCTATCGGTTATACGGCGCAGCTGCGGATCCTCCGTTTGGTTCAGTGTGGCCAGAAAAGCAGCATTCCATTTGTACAGGTCATCAGTGTTTTGAATATATCGCTGCTCGCCGGCACTGTTGCGATAGCTGCTGATGTACACAATGACATGTGGCTCATAGTAGCGATCATCGGGCGCATCGTTCCAGGCGGTTTCGTTTTTTACATGGTTCATGCGCCAGGTATAGGTCGTCTGTCCTCTTTTCTTTTCGGTAGATAGCTGCAGCAGACCTTTGCTATCGTTCATCACCAGGTACCTGATCTGCATAGCATCGGGCACCTGCACGCTGAATGCCACATTGATACCGGGTATAGACGCCGGATAAGAAAACGGGGTGAGCAGGTGGCCATCTTTCAGAAACTGCGTGTATTCGGTATGTGCCACAGCACCACGGGTGAGCTGCGGAAAGTCGAAGCTGGTTTCCTTCACATCGTCATAAAAAATAGACTGGCTCACGCTGGTGGCCGTCTTTTTTTCGCCCACCGGAATGCGCCGCTTGCTATCGGGCGGCAGCGTGTAGGCGTCCAGGCTCGTCAGCTCATTGAAACTACTGTGGTACACAGAACTGCGGCTGAATAGCGACGCATTCTTTTCATTCAGCACCAACAGATCGGTCACCTGCTTTCTTTCGGCTACCGGCACTTCGTTTTGCAAAAACAAGCGCAACTCGGTGCGGTAGTTCAGCAGCACCGCCGATTCGTTGGCATAGCGCTGCATTATTTCTTCGGTGCTTTGGGCTACGCTTTGCCCGCTTATGCCGGCAGCAGTTACCAGCATCATCATCCACTTCATACTCTTCATTCTTTCACACTTAAAAGCGTTCCGTAATAATAAACGCGGGTTTGCACCAGCGCACCGGCTTCGTTATAGTATTTCCAGGTGCCATGGGCATCGTCGTCTACATAGTATTTTTCAAACTTCAGCTTGCCATTGGGGTGGTAGCCGCGGGTAGCACCATGCAGTTCTCCATGGTTAAATGTTTCTTCCAGCCGCGGCTTGCCATCGGGGTAAAAGAAGATACGCAAACCTTGGGTATACCCCAGCACACGCACCTCTTGCTGTATCACTGTGCCATTGGGCGCAAACAGCTTTTTGCTGCCATGCTCGTCTTCGTCCTTCACTTCTATTTCGGCACTTTTGGCCCCGCTTTTATAATATGCCACAATCTGATCGCCGGTGGGCTTCAGCGGTTTGGCGGGCAATAGCTTGCCGTCTTTTCCTTCGTAGCTGTACGATACCAGCTGGCCATCGCGATAGTTGAGCTGCACTGCCAGTTGGCCGCCGGGACCGTACAATTGGTACGGGCCATGCAGGGTACCTTCTTTAAAATGCATGACGCGGTCGAGGGTACCATCGGCGTTATAAATGGCATCGCGGCCATGCAGGTCGCCGTGCAGGTAGATTTCTTCTTCCCGCAGTTTGCCTTCTTCGGTGTAGTATTTCCAGCTGCCTTCGCGTTGGCCTAGTACATAGTGGCCTTTTACCTCGGGCTTGCCATTGTAGTGCCAATAAGTGGCGCTGTCTGTTTGTTGGCCATTTTTGTAGCTGCCCGCAAACCGGCGCTTGCCATCGTAGTAAAAGATCTCGTACGGACCGTTGAGCAGGTAGTTTTTATACGCCGACCGGGTCATGGTGTTGCCATTAAAGTGCTTCAGCAACAGTGGGCCGTTGCCCTTTTCAAGGGGCATATCGCTTAGCACTACGCCGTTGCTGTCGTACTGTGTCCAGTGCTGTATCCAGCTGTTCCAGTACCGGATGTCCCATTTGGTATTGCCATTGGCGTAGTACTGGGTATTGTAGCCGTCCAGATCGCCAGCCTTATAAAATTCGGTGCTGGTAAGCAAGCCACTGGCCGAGTAGAAGCGGAACTGCTGTTCTTGCTGGTCATCCTTCATCCAGCCCTCACTGGCTATTTTGCCCGACCTGTGATAGCTGGTTTTGTAACCATCTTCTACGCCGCTGGTATAGCTGGTCTCCACCCGCTTGGTGCCATTGGCAAAATACTCAGCTGTGGGCCCTTCTTCGTCGCCATTGATATACTGCTGCCGGCGGTACACCGTGCCACTTTTGTAGTAGGCTGTATAGTCACCGTTTCGGTAGCCCTCTTTGTCGTACATGCCCTCGCTGGTCTTGTATCCGTCGGGCGAGTAGGTTACAATGTTGGCTTTGCCATTTCGGGTGGTGGTACTGCTGATGGTTTCGCCTTTTTTGTTGAAATACGAGATCTCACGCAACCGACCGCGATCGTACACCGAGCGGCAAAAAAGCTTGCCATCGTCGTCATACTCGTCCAGTTGGCCGTCGAGCTTTTTATTCTGATAGCTGCCCCTGCGGCTTACCACCCCGTTGTCGAAGTATTCGCTGAATATGCCGGTTATCTCGCCATCCACATACATGGTGCTGTCTTTCAGCTGGCCATTGTTGTAATAGCCTATCCACAGGCCATGCCGCTTACCGGCTTTAAAACCGCCTTTCAGCGTCAGTTGTCCATCCTGGTTGTAGGCGGCAAAAGGGCCCTCTTCCATTCCATTTTGGTAGCTCAGCTCTTCTTTCTTTTTTCCATTGGGGTGGTATAGCACCTGTGGCCCCTCTTTCTGCCCGTTTTTATATTGGCTGGTAGCATGCAAAAAGCCGGTGTAGGTATACTCTCGTTCTTCGCCGGTTTGTTTGCCGCCTTCGTATTCCGATTCTATGCGAAGCATGCCATTGTAGAAATAGGTCTTTTGTTTACCATGCAGAGTATCGTTGTGCATATTGTATTCTAGCCAGGGTTGCCCGTTTTCGTGCCAGGCTACCGAGGCGCCCTGCGCCAGGTTATCGGTGTAGTTGGTTTTTTCTTTCAGCTGGCCATTGCGGTAGTACACCTGCCAAATGCCCTGCTTGCGTTTTTGCTCATCCAGCGTGCCTTTGTTGCTCACCGCACCATTGTTGTGGTATAGGGTCCATTCTCCGTAGTAGGCCGTTGGGTCATTGTTTTTGCAGGGGCCCTTGCCTTTCATAAATCCATCTTCCCACAGGTAGCAGTAGCTGTTGGTGGCCCGTTCGCTGTACTTCAGCTGGTGCGAGGTGCGTATATCATTCAGGTAGTTTTGGGCCTGCTCTACCAGCTGTTTGGTCAGCTTGTCGTTTTTCTTGAGCCAGCTTTGGATGGCAGCAATTTCAAGACCACCAAACATGGTATAATACATGGGGTCCAGCAGGTTTTGCTGCAGCACACTTTTGAAAAAAGGAGCGTACACCTGCATGGCAAAATCGGTGCTGCCGGCATCCAGCTGCAGCTGCTCAATGATGACCAGCGACTGGCGCACCAGCGGATCGTCGAGGCTGGTTTTCAGTTTGTAGCTTTTGTCGAGGGCGGCCTTCGATAGCAGTATTTGCTGCACGGGCGCATAGTTGCCCAGCGCTTCATCGGTAGCATTGGCAGCGGCTTCGGTCGCTTCGTCGGTGCCCTTTGTTATTTTATTCATCAGCTGTATGGCCGCTGCCTGGTAGCGGCCCGAGGGCGCCAGTAGCAGGTACATTTGGGCCGCCATCATAGCAGGGGGCAAAAGACCTTGCCGCAGGTAGTCGGCAGCAGTGAGGTAGTGGGCCGAGGCGTAGTACGGATTGATGAGCAGGCACTGCTGAAAATCGGCCCGGGCACTGTCGTACATTTTTTTCCGGTTGTACACCACCGCCCGGTTAAAGAAAAACAAGTGGTTGTACGGCTGCAGCTGCAGGCCCTCGGTGTAGGTGGCCACCGCCTCGTCCATGCGGTCCAGATCATCGAGGGCGCTGCCTTGCAGCAGGATGTATTTGGTACGTTCTTCGGGGTACAGGCGTATGCCCTCGGCGCATTTTGCCAGGCAGGCCTGGTACTGGCTATCGGCGTACAGGCTGTAGGCTACCTCGTAAATGACATCGGCATAGTTGGTATCGCTCCGGTTGATTTGACCATACAGGCGCAGCGCCTCCTTGTAGTCGCCGGCATCGTGCTTTTCCGATGCCTGTTTCATCAATTCTCCACTGTTGATAAGCGGATACTTATCGGCCTGTGCTGGTGCATGCGCAGCAGCCAGCACCAATGCCAGCACGCCCAGCCAGCGGGCGGCGGCAGCATTCCATTTTGCAAACATGTTCTGGTGTTCGTGTTTCTGTAGTGTTTTTGAGATTGGCGGCTTTAAAATTAGCTGATTTCGGCGGGCCTTTACCTTTCAGCAACTGTTAGAATTGGCTGTTGGGTTTTTTTGGTCCATAACTGTGTAGCTAATACGATGCGTGTGGAATTTTCATTGCACAATCATTGATAAAATAAAAACAGACGCCTCCGGGTGTGAGGCGTCTGTGAAGTTTGAAATCAGGTGTTTGCGCTGCTAAAGGCCGTATTGGCTGACCAGCCAGCAAATGGCGGCCATGCCAAAAGCACCCAGCTCCAGTTCTCGTTTGTTTACGGCTTCAAACACATCGTTGGCGGCATGGTGATGGTCGAAGTAGCGCTGGCTGTT
>CANHEC010000002.1 GCA_947459455.1 Chitinophagaceae bacterium | reverse complement strand
GTACTCAAACCAACTTGTGCCACCCAGTCCCACATAGGCGTTTCCATTAGCATTGGCAACAGCAAGATGGCCGGCCAATGGGGAAGGCATATTTGCTTTCTGCGTCCAACTGTTCAAAATAGGGTCATATTCATAAGTTTCTGCCCTAATAGGTCCAGTGGAAAGAGATTGCTCACTGCCCCCACACACATAACCCTTTGAGCCAACTCCAAAACCGGCGGCATACTGCCTGGCAAGGCCCGGAAAGTTGGCCCGCTGAATCCAGGTATTTGAGCCCGGGTCGTATTCCCACCAGTCGTTATTATACCCCCCGCCAAGACTAAACCCCATTCCCAAATATCCTCTGGAACCAATAGAAAGGGCTACCGGCCCAAACCTTCCACCACCGGGAAAATCGGCCCTGCGCAGCCAGGTATTGGTTGTGGTGTTGTACTGCCAAAATTCATTCTGATCTGGATTGGTGCTTTGCGTGGCGAGATAAAGGGAATTGCCGATAGAAAATCCAACAGAAACACTGGCCGAATTTCTGGAAGGCATGCTCGCCAGTTTGCTCCAGGTACCCGGCGGCAACACAGCTGTTTGGTCGGGCGAAGGGGTAAGCCCGCATTGTCTCGTCCACGATTGGCCATTGAAAGTATGCACACAATTATCTTCTGTATTGTACACCATTAAGCCCTTTGCTGGAAAGGGGATGGCATCGATTTGAGTCTGCGTCATCCTCGGCATCAGCATACCGCGGGTGGTGCTGCTTACGTCTAATTGTGCGCTGGGGGCTGGGGTGGTGGTACCAATGCCAATACTTTGGCTGTAGCCAATAGCGGATAAAGCTCCAAACGAGCACACTAGAAATATTGAAATCAAGTTTCTCATAGCTTGCTTTTTAACAACTGTTGTATAGCCTGCTCTAAGGCTTCAATTCTTTTTTGCTGATTGGCTATCGTTTCCGATTGCTGTTGCGTTTGTAGTTTTTGCGCTTCATTTATCACCTGCTGCTCCTTAAGCGCCTCCAGCAGCACGGGTATCAGGCCGCTGTAGTTTACGCCCAGCTTGCCGTTGTCGCCCTCTTTCACCAGTTCGGGCAATACTTTTTGTACTTCCTGCGCCAACAGGCCCAGTTGCTTGTCGGCATCAGCATTTTCATCTTTCCACTGGTAGCGGTAGCCGTGTAGCTGCTGCAATAGGTGGGAGGCGTTGGCAATGGGTTCGATGTTCTTCTTCAGCGTTTCGTCGCTATTTTGAATGAGGATACCGGCCAGGGTGGCGTTGCCATTAGCCCTTACCCGAAAGCGTTCGGTAAATCCGTTGGTAAAATCATCGAAGCCACAGGTGATATCGGCGCCATTGTAATCGCTGTGTATGCGGAGTTCATTGCCCCAAACACCAAAGCCGGCATCGCCCAGGGGGCCACGGTACAGCGATATTTTTTTGCCAAGTGCTGTAGCAAAATGAAGCGGTACTTGTGGATTGCTTTGATTGATACCAACGTTGCCATTGCCTTGTACCCGAAACAACTCATTGGATGTAGTAGCCGAAGTGCCGGCGTAAAACACATGCCCATCGGTGGTAGCAGGCACCTGGTAGCGCTGCACAAATGGGTTGATACCCAGCCCGTAAAAGCGATGATCGTTGTCTTCAACACTCCAAAGCACAATTTTTCGGTTGCGGATATCGGCTGGGAAATGCAGGGGGGCCGCTGGCGCAACTACATTACCAAGGCCAATATTGCCATTGCGCAAAATGGTGACCGCGTTGCTTCGAACTCCGCTGCTACCATTGCCTATCTGAAAAATGCGGTCGGCTGCATTGGGCACCACTGTGTTGGGATCATCAGCATTGTTGTTCCAGGTGCCTATAGCAACGGCCCCCACCGCTTTTGCAATGGTTTCGTTTCCGAATGAACTGCTGTAAAAGCCGGAGGCTCTGGTGAAGCCGCCGGTGGCCAGCGATAATGTCCCCTCGGCAACGCTGCTTTGGCCTAAAACAGTAGCGTAGTTGCCATTGGCCCGGGTACTATAGCCAAAAGCTGTGCTGTACTCGCCCTGTGCTATGGCATTATAGCCAAGCGCTACACTATTGGTACCAATTGCCTCGCTGATGCGGCCCGCGGCAATTGATTCGGCACCAATGGCACTGCTAAGTTCCCCAAACGAAATGGCGTTGTTACCGGCAGAAAGTGTGTTTGTGCCAAAAGAAAAAGAGGCATTTCCCCTGGCAGTAGCCCCACTTCCCATAGCGCCAGCGGTAGCACCAATGGCCTTTACAAAACGGCCGATGGCCACACTGCCTTGCCCGATACTGTCGCGGTTCCATTCGGTGCCAGCGATCTGGCCGACACGCAATGCAAAGCGTTCGCCAAAGTAGAGAAACCGGATACCCTGCCCTTCTGTTGGAGGCGAGATGCCAAAATTGGCGCCAGGTGAATCACCAATCAGCAAACTTCCATTTTGCAGGTGCAGCTTTGCCAGCGGGCTGGCTGTACCCACGCCTATGTTTCCATTTTGCAATACCGCCATAGCGTTGCTCCTGTCGCCTAATCCATCTCCATTGCCAATTTGAAAAAGACGATTAGTAGGACTGAAACTGAAATCATTAATGGGCATGTCGGTGGTATCATTGAATTGGCCCACTACAAAGGCATTGCCGCTTTTGGCAATAGTACCCAAGCCAAATGCTACAGACTGAATACCACGGGCCTCTGAAAAATTACCCATGGCCAAAGAAGCCTGACCAAGAGCTTTTGTTGACAGCCCTATGGATACAGAAGCCAGACCATTTGATTCGGTAGCACTGCCTAATGCCACACTTCGGTTTCCATTGGCGTTGGTACCCACACCTGCAGCAAATGAATATGAGCCCACTGCCCTGCCACCCACTGCAAAACTGCCATCCCCTTCGGCGCTACCACCGTTGGCCGCAAATGAAATATTGCCCAACGCCCTTGCTCCCAGGCCCATGGCTACTGCCGCATACCCTCTGGCCCACGATAGTTCCCCGGTAGCAAATGTGTTGAGACCAGTAGCACGGGTACGATAGCCAAAAGCAGCTGAATATCTGCCTAAACTATCCGCATCCCAATAGGTGCTGCCGGAGGTGGGTGGGTTGCCATTGAGTTCCCCGTTGTCCACCGCCCCTGCCCTGAAGGCTGCCCGGTTAGGAAACCATACCATGCGTACACCGGCACCCTGTACCAACGCCGTGCCCGGGCTGGCCGGAAAACTGGTAATGGTACTATTGAATACCACGCTGCCATTGGTGACCTGCAGGCGGCTCAGCGGAGTACTGTTTCCAATACCCACATTTTGTGCCCTGGCCTGCACGCCCAACTGTAACAAGAGAAAAAAAGCGACGGTCGTCTTCAGCTGCATATCATTTCATTTTTTTCAAAAGTTCTGCCACCTGCTGTTCCAGCTTGCTCACCCGATCTTGCTGTTGCTGCAGCTTGCTTTGCTGCTCCTTCAGCGCCTCCAGCAGCACGGGTATCAGCCCGCTGTAGTTTACGCCCAGCTTGCCGTTGTCGCCTTCTTTTACCAGTTCGGGCAATACCTTTTGCACTTCCTGCGCCAGCAGGCCAAGCTGTTTTTCTGCGTCGGGGCTTTCATCTTGCCACTGATAGCGGTAGCCGTGCAGCTGCTGCAGCAGGTGGCTGGCATTGGCAATCGGCTCGATGTTCTTCTTAAGCGTTTCATCGCTGTTTTGAGTAAGTGCACCCTGCAGCCAGGCGCTGCCATTGCTGTTCACCCTAAAGCGCTGAGCCAGGTTCCCATTGTTGCGCAGCATAACTTGAAACAGCGCATCATTTGTTCCCCCTTCAAATGCTGCCCCGATAAATGCCGCCTTTTTCTCGCCCACAAAGTCGCGGGTGCTCCACGTAATGCCTCCCATGCTACCAGCAGTACCCGAAGTTGATAAAATGAGGTGCGACTGTGCATTATTGCCACTCTGGCGGTTGCGAATTTCCACAAACTGATTGGCGCCGCCGTGACCATATACATTAGGGTCATCAGTGTTGAACCCAACTGCACCGTTACCCTTGATGCGCATCAGTTCTGTTGATGATGTACTGTTGACGGCGGCGTAAAAAACATGATCTGCATTGATGGCATCCGTTTGATAACGGAGTACGCCACCATTTATACCAAAGCCATAGTACTGATGATCGTTGTTGGCATTTTCATAGAGGATTATTTTTCGGTTTTGCAGGTTGTTATTGAAATGTAGTGGTGCGTTAGGAGAGTTAACATTGCCTAAACCTATGTTGCTATTGCGCAGCATGGTGAACGCATTACTTCTGCCAAAGAAGTCACCATTGCCTACCTGGAAAATTCTATCGCTGAAACTCGGAGATCTTGGTAACGGGTTGTCGGATATATCGTTGAATTGACCAAAGGTAGCTGAGCTGATTGCTTTGGCATTGGTAGCGTAACCGGCGGCAAATGAGTAATCGCCACTTGCAGTAACTTCCTCACCAATAGCCGTGGCCAAAGTTGCTATGGCTTTGCTTCTATAACCTGCAGCAAACGCAGCCTCGCCACTGGCAATAGTTGATATGCCAAATGCAGTAGAAGCATATCCACTTGCTGCGTTCAAATATCCAAAGGCTATTGCAGCATCTCCCTTGGCTTTGGTTCCCCAGCCTGCGGCAAAAGACCAAAGGCCGATACTATCCTGATTCCACTCGTTGCCAGCATAGCCCACCCTAAAGGCTGCCCTGCCCGGGAACCATAACATACGACGGCCTGGTCCATTAATGCCAAGCGGTGCAGGTTGCAATGGCGCATCGCCAGGCGAGAAAAAGAGTACATTGCTATCTGCTACATGCAGCCTGGCCAAAGGGTTGGTAGTACCTATACCCACATTGCCATTACGCAGTACGGTAAGCGCATTGCTCCTTGCATTATCAGCCGTGCCATTGCCTATCTGAAAAACTCTGTCACCGGGTGCTGTGGCATTGGGGTTCGGCGTATCAGTATCATCATTGTATCGTCCAAATGCAGCTGTACTCAACCCCTTGGCCCGGGTACCTGTGCCTGCAGCAAATGAACCTACACCACTGGCTATGGTCAGTTGGTTGAAAGAAGCCGCATCATTATTGGTTGCCTTGGTTTCGTAGCCGGTGGCAAACGAAGACACGCCGGTAGCCTGCGTGGTTTGACCCACTGCCATAGATAGGTCTGCTGTGGCCATCGAAAACTGACCGAAAGCCACCGAACCATACCCCGCCGCTGTGGTTCGGTCTCCAAAACTTGCAGATGCATTTACCAAAGCTTTGGTCTTAAAACCCGTGGCAAAAGACCAGATGCCTATGCTATCCTGGTTCCACTCTGTATCGGCATATCCTGCCCTAAATGCTGCACGACCATTGTACCAAATCATGCGCCTTCCACTGCCACTTACTTCGAGTGGAACCAAGAAGGCAGAAATATTCGTGTTGTTGCCAAAAACTACGTTGCCATTTCCTACCTGCAATGGCGTTTGAGGCGTACTGGTGCCAATACCCACCCGTCCATTGTTGTTGTTTACATTCAGGGCCCAGCCCGCATTGGTCAGTACGCCAAACATGGAATCATTTTGCACCCCAATGGCCGACGATACAAAAGTGCCATTGCCCTGGTAAAACTGAATGAAGGGTGGCGCAGCTGCATTGCCCGTGCCTCGCATGATCATGTTGCCGCCTACATCCAGTTTGGCAGAGGGTGCCCCTACCCCAATACCTACATTGCCAGTGTTGGTATTGAAAATATGTCCATCATTGATTTGCCAAAAACCGCCTGGCGTAGCAGTAGTCGTTAGCCTGCGCCAGCCACCGGCACTGCGCAGCATCAGGGCGGCGCTGTCGGTATCAAACACTATCAGCCCGTTAGCCGGCGATGCAATAGCATTGCGCTGAGCAGCCGTCATGCGGGGCGGCAGCAAGCCCCGGGTAGTACTCGTTATATCCAACGCAGCACTGGCCAATGGGGTACTGGTACCAATGCCAACCGTGGATTGGGCCTGCGATAGCACCGAAAAAAACAAGCAAGCGCCAACAAGCTGAACTCTCATAGTAGCAGGGTTTGTTACAAATCTCCTTTGTAGTTATCAGCAGCACAATCCCCCGAAAGCGCCATTTATACATCGGCCATGTGGTACCAAAAAAAGCCAGCCAGTCAAGGTAATCCCTCACTGGCTGGCTGGTATGCCGGATATATCTATTGCCGACTATTCTTTTACAAAAGGCAGTACTACCGGTGCTGCGCCAGCATCCAGCAGCTGCAGCCTGTAAGTACCCGCAGGCAGCTGGCTTACATTGGCCCCCAATTGCCAGGCACCAGCCGCTATCGGCAGGCGCATCAGCACCTGGCCACGCATGTTTAGCACCCTTGCTTCAGCAGCTTTGGTGGTGGCTGCCGGTAGCAGCAGCATCAGCTGGCTGCGTACAGGGTTGGGCGCTACTATGGCCTGGCGCATACCCTGGCGCTGCAGCAGCGTTATCACCGCCGACAGGCTAAAGCGTCCGTCCTGATCGACCTGGCGAATGCGATAATAATGGATGCCGGCGGCAGGCTGCCGGTGTACAAACTGGTACTGCCGGGCGGTGCTGCTGTTGCCCGCCGCTGCCACCGTACCAATCGCTTCAAACTGGCGGCCATCGGTACTATGCTCTACTACAAAGTGCTTGGTATTGGCCTCATTGGCAGTGCCCCACCAAAGGTTAGCACCATCGTCTCGCATTTCGCCCCGTACATACTGCCAGGTTACCGGCAGGGCCGAGCCTTTTGCAAACGGCACGACGGTGGTAAGGCTATACGGATTGTTTCGGCTGCGGATGAATAGCTGGTGATCGCCCACGGCTACGGCTGACAAGTCAATGGATACACTGAGGTCAACTACATTGGCAGATGAAGTGAAACTAATGGGCGTGGCATTGCCAAAACCAGGGTCATCATCAATGAAATACTCCAGCCGCTGCAAGGCCGTAGGCGCTGGCGGTGCCGTAGGGTAGGAAGCAGCCGTCAGGTTATCATACACTCGCAGGTTGGTTTGGCTCCAGTTGCCCGCCGCATCGCGGGTGCGGATACCCAGTGTGTAAATAGCAGGTGCCGACGGTACAGTGAGTACATAATTGGCATTGGCAATATTGGTACCCGGTACTATAGGCAGTGCTGTAGCATTGCCTAGCCCGGGATCGGTACCAATGAAGTACTCAGCCGCTACTATGTTGCCGGCAGTGTTGCTACCAGGATAGGGAGTTACATCGAGCTTCGCCAGTGTTTGCACCGATGTTTGGCTCCACTGCCCCAGCGCATTGCGGGTGCGAATACCCACCCGATGAAAGCCCACCGGGAGTGAGGTCACGTTGAGCACTGCCGCCAGATCAGTCACATTGGATTGAGCGGGTAGTGTCAGTGGCGTAGCGTTGCCAAAGCCAGGGTCGGTATTTAGGAAGTACTCGGCCCCTGTCAAATCAGCAGCAGACGCGCCTGCAGTGCCATAAAGTGGCAGATCGAATTTGAAAACAGTAGCCAGCAATGTAAGGCCCCATGCGCCATCGGCATTACGAAAACGAAGACCCATAGTCCTTACACCTACAGGTACGCCTGCCAGCGAAACGACGGTGTTAAGCCCCGCCACCTCTGTGCCAGCAGTGACACTAATGGGGTTAGCATTGCCAAAGCCCGGATCGGTTACAAAAAAATATTCGCCGGCAACAAGATTAGGGGTGGGCGTGGCTACCGGGTAATTGGGCTGTGCCCACACCGCTGAAGCCAGTGCCACAGTACTCAATAAGGCAGCACATTTTTTAAAAGCTAACATGGCTGGTTGATTTTAAGCGATGATGCAATGAAATCAACACGCCTTAGTTATTGCTGCGGGTGCTGAGCGTAATATTCATGGTGGTGGCCGCAGCGGGTACCGTAGCAGGAACAGTAAGCGAATAAATGGTGGGAATGGGCGGAATGCCACTCAGGCGATACGGATCGGCCGTGCCAAAAGGGCCCACATCGGGCGTAACCCCACCTACAGTTTCGCCAGCTCCAATGGCAATGGAGGTAGGGCTGAGCCTAAAGCGGCCATCGGCTGTGCCAGTGTTCAGAATAATCCGGGTCACATCACTGCCAGGTGCCGACTGGTTGCCGTTGCCGGCCGGAAATACGTTGGGAAATTGAGAGATGTTGTTTCTTACCACACAGTTGATGGCACTAAAAGAACCCACTCCTACATTGGTAACAATGTTATTGGCAAAGTATGCGTTTTGAATCGTAACAGAATTAGTAAACAGATTGTTCCTGATAAGCGCACTCAACACAGTCGCACTAGAGGTGTTAAATGAAGTGTTGTATATACAGTTGGTAATCTCCAGGTCTACAAAAGTAAATGTGCTATAGCTGAACCCACCCGAAATGAAGCATTTATTGAAGCGAATACCAACAGCCTGTTGACCGGCAGTAGCATTCGTATTCCAGGTAATATCAGAGACAATATAGCATCTTTCAAATGTGATATTATCTGCCCTCGGGTCCAGCCAAAGCGTAGAAATTTCCACACCCAGAAATCGGCTGCCAGTTGCCAGCGTGTCAAAAGCCAGCGCAGAGGCAAACCGGGCGCTATTGGTATTGGCCTGCAGTCCGGTATTACCCGGGAAACTTGTGTTGGCAGGATCCAAAAAATACCCCGCACCAATTACGACCAGCCGCTTGTTCAGCTGCACAGGTGTGTAGGCCGTGGTCGATGGTTCAAGGTAAAGCGTATCGCCGTTCAATACACTGGGGCTGGCCACTGCCGTATTGAAATTGCTGAAGGCGGCCGAGGCGCCCACATTGTTGTTTACGCGGTGCACGGTAGCGTTGGCATTCAATGCAAGTACCCACAAAACGAACAACAACAGATAAGGTGTCTTTTTCATCGGAAAGTGTTTTAGATCGAAATGAGGAACGTAGTTTGATGAGAAGGGCTGTACATTTTTTGATCTCTACAAATATGCCCGTACCGGCAGGCTTCTCCTATCCCTTAAAACAGGGATACGGGCTTCCCCCAAACCTGTGAAAATGTCAGCCCAGGTTGGATGAACTGTGCTGGCTGGCTATCTTGTAGTCCTATGTTGCTACGGGCGAAGTACAGGACTACAATCATCGCAATACTGTTATGCTGCGCCGGATGGCTGCCGGCAGCGTCACAATCGGTACAGCTGGCCGATACAGTACAACTGTTGGCCAATATCAAAGTTGCCCAGCAATTGGAGTCCACCGATTTGGAAGGCGCTAAGCATATATACCGACAGGTGCTGCAGCGCAGCCGGCAAATAGGATGGAGAACTGGTGTGTTTAAATATTACGCCAACTACACCGCCGTGCTCATGATGCAGTCGAGTACCGATAGCAGCCTGGCACTGAACCTGGAGGCGCTGGCAATGGCCCGCCGAGGTAGCCAGCCCGAAGAATTGATGGGCGTACTTACCAACCTGGGCCGTGCCTACACTGCATTGGACGCACACGAGCAGGCCATAGACCACCTGCTGGAAGCAAGGCAGGTGGCCACACAACACCAACTGACGCAGCAAATTGGCATCGTCATCGACAACCTGGCGCTGGCCTACGCGGCACTACGCCGCTTTCCGGAAGCTATTCGCTACCATCACGAAGCCATCAGCTACTTTGGGCCGCAGGCAGATACCATTGGCATTGCTTACAGCTATAGCAATTGGGGTATTGCCTTTATGCGCAGTCGCCAGTACGACTCAGCCAGCTCGTATCTGCAAGCCGCTGCCACACTCAATCAGCACCTCAACGATAACTACCTGCGCCTGACCATCCTGCTCAATGAAGCCAGTGTGCTGATCATGCAAAAGGACTACACCGCTATTCGCCCCTTGTGCCAACAAGCGCTGGCCTTGGCAAAGCAAATGGGGCAGGCAGAAGGCGCCAGCAATGCACTATACGGACTGGCACTGGCCGATTTTTTTGGCCGTCGCTTTGCCACAGCCACCACACTGGCCGGGCAGGGGCTACAGTATGCCAAAGAGGCCTCCACAAAAAGTGGCATGCAAAAACACCTGGAGCTACTAAGCGAACTGGCACTGGTAGCCGGCGACCTGCCCTTGTACGATAGTCTGAACCGCGAAAGCACCGCCCTGAGCGATAGCATCAACAACGATGTGATTCAGAAAAGTAGTCTGGGCCTTGCTATACGGTACGAGACCGCCCAACAGCAGCTACGCATTGCCAGCCTCGAAAAAGACCAGGCAGTGAAGCGCCAGTGGAACTGGCTGCTGGCCTTAGCGCTGGCGGCCACAGTAGTTATTGGCTATCTCATGTACCGCATGTTTAAAAACCGGCAGCAGCTGGCCCACCAAAATGCAGCGCTACAGCAGCACCGGATAGAAGAACTGGAAAGAGCGCAGCAACTACTGGCTACCCAAGCCCTGCTAAAAGGGCAGGAAGAAGAACGTAGCCGCCTGGCCCGCGACCTGCACGATGGCCTCGGCAGCATGCTAAGCGGAGTGAAGCTGAGCCTTGGGGCCGTAAAAGGAAACATGATGCTAACCGACGAGTATGCCCAACTATTTGGCAGGGCACTTGATAAGCTGGATGAAAGCATCACAGAAATGCGCCGGGTAGCCCACAGTATGATGCCGGAAGCACTGCTGCGGCTGGGGCTACAGCAGGCAGTGCAAGATTTTTGTGATGGGCTCAAAAACATTTCGCCCATGAAAATTAGCTGCCAGCTATATGGCGATAGCAAGCGATTGAGTGCTGGTGCTGAAATAGTAATATACCGCGTGGTGCAGGAACTGGTGAACAACGTACTGAAACACGCCCAAGCTACTGAACTGCTGGTGCAAGTGGTACAGTCGGCCGATCAAATCAGCATCACGGTAGAAGATAATGGACGCGGATTTGACACCAGCGCCTTGCCTGCGGGGGCCGGCCTGCAAAATGTGCGTTCCCGCGTAGCCTATCTCAACGGCCAACTCGAAATCAAATCATCGCCCAATAAAGGAACTTTTGTGCACCTCGATATTCCAATTGATACCCCAGTATGAACACACGCATCAACCTGCTGATAATAGACGACCACCCCATGGTAATAGAAGGCATGAAGGCCATGCTTCAACAATTGAGTTTTGTGCAGCTACAGGCCAGTGCCATGAATGCGTTTGATGGCATCGAAACGCTCAAGAAGTATGAAGTGGACGTGGCTATTGTCGATATCAACCTGCCCGACATTAGTGGCATAGAGCTCACCGCCAAAATCAAGAAAGAGTTTCCGAAAGTGCAGGTGCTGGCCATGAGCACCTTTAAGGAGCGCAGCTATATTTCGCAAATGATTCAAAACGGCGCCATTGGCTACCTGGTAAAGAGTGCTTCAAAAGAAGAAATAGAAGAAGCTATCCTGAGTGCCTACGAGGGCAAATTTTACCTGAGCCAGGACCTGAATATGAGCCGGCAAGATCAGCAGGAGATTCCTACGCTGCCCATTCTGAGCAGTCGCGAAAAAGAAGTGCTGAAACTGATAGCCGACGGACTTACCAATCCGCAAATAGCGCAGCAGCTCTTCATCAGCCTGCACACGGTAGACAGCCATCGAAAAAACCTGCTCACCAAGTTTGCTGTAAACAACACTGCCAGCCTGATTAAGCTGGCAGCGAAGTACAATATGATTTAAGCTTTTCCTCAGGCAAAAGGCATCTTCACCACTTTCGCCTTCAGCAAGCGCCCACGTACATCCACGTACACTTCTGCATCCAACTGGTGATGCCCGTTGGCTATGTAGGCCATCCCGATGGCCTTGCCCAATGATGGCGCTTGCGTGCCACTGGTGACTACTCCAATGCTTTCGCCGGCAGCTGTCTTTACCTCGTAGCCGTGCCGGGGTATGCCCTTGTCTATCATTTCTATACCTACCAGCTTGCGACCTACACCTTGCTCCTTTTGTTGCTGCAGCGCTTCGCTATTGGTAAATGGCTTGGTAAACTTGGTGATCCAACCCAAGCCGGCCTCCAGCGGACTGGTGGTATCATCAATATCATTGCCATACAGGCAATAGCCCATTTCCAGCCGTAGCGTATCACGAGCACCCAGTCCTATTGGCTTCAGGCCCTGCGGGGCACCCAGTTCAAAAATGGCATCCCACACTCTGTCGGCATTGCCGTCTTTGTCTTCAAAATAAATCTCGACGCCACCAGCACCCGTGTAGCCGGTAGCACTGATCAGCACATTGTCGACACCAGCAAATACGCCTTTGGCAAACGTGTAGTATTTCAAATTGCAGATATCGATATCCGTGAGCGGCTGCAGCATTTTGCAGGCATTGGGGCCCTGAATGGCCAGCAGACAGGTTTTATCGCTGATGTTGTGCATCTCTGCCCCCTCGGTATTAAAGCTGCTGATCCAGTTCCAGTCCTTTTCAATATTACTGGCATTCACCACCAGCATGTAGGCCTTGTCTTCTTCGAGGCAATACACGAGCAAATCGTCTACAATGCCGCCATCATGGTTGGGCAGGCAGCTGTACTGCGCTTTGCCAGCCGTCAGCTTGCTGGCATCGTTGCTGGTTACCCGCTGTATCAAATCCAGTGCATGAGGCCCTTTGAGTACGAATTCGCCCATATGGCTCACGTCAAACACTCCAGCATTAGTACGCACTGTGGCGTGCTCGTCATTAATGCCGCTATAGCTGATGGGCATATTGTATCCGGCGAACTCGGCCATTTTGGCGCCCAGTGCCAAATGCTTGTGCGTGAAGGGGGTATTTTTCATCAGGCAATCTTTTTGTGCCGCAAATGTAAGTGCAGCAGCCGTTTTGGCCGCTTTATTGTGCCGCCCTCGGCTGCTACAGCGGCGGCTACAAAAAGTGAGCCCCGCTGAGAACAGCAGGGCGTGCCTTTGTCAACCTAAACTAACAACTAAAATCTCTTTATCGCCAGCCGCCACCCAGCGCTCTATACAGCCGGATGCCAGCCTGAAACAGTTCTTTCTTTCGTGTTACCAGCTGCAGTTCGGCATCCAGTACACCCCGCTGCGCTGTGATGATTTCGAGGTAGTTGGCGTAGCCGGCCACATACAGGTCGCGGCTGGTGCTCACCGCAGCGGTCAGCTCCTGCAGTTCCTGCTCCTTCAGCTTGTACGCTTCGCTCAAAAACTCGAGGCCTTTTATTTCCGCCACCACTTCATTCACCCCTTGTAGCAGTGTTTTCTGGTACTGCAGCAGCGCTTCCATATTGGCGGCTGTTGCCATTTTGTACTGGCCTTTTACACGGCCCTGCTGAAAAATGGGTGCCGTAAGGCCGGCCAGTGCACCAGCAGCCACTGAGGTGATATCGAACATTTGCGCCGGTGTAAATGCCTGAAAGCCCACATAAGGCGTGATGGTAAGCGAGGGGTAAAACAAGGCCCGGGCCACTTTCACATCGGCCTGTGCGGCCTGCAGGTTGTACTCGGCTATGCGCATGTCGGGTCGGCGGCTCAGCAGGTTAGCCGGTACACCATACTTCAGCTGGCTGGGTAGCTGCTGTGTCATCAGGTTGATACCCAAATTGATGGGCCGCGGATGCCTGCCCAACAAAAGATTCAACTGGTTTTCTATCAGTACAATTTGTTGGCGCATCAGGTAGTTCAGCCCTTGTGTATTCAGCAGCTGCGCCTGAAACTGCTGTACTGCCAGCTGCGTGGCACGGCCCGCTTCTTTTTGCGCCTTTACCACCTCCAGTTCGTTCGTTTGCAGCTCTATGTTTTTCTTAATTACATCCAGCTCATAGTACAGTGCTTGCAGCTCGTAGTACAAGTTGGCCACTTCGGCCACCAGCATAGTCGTAATAAGGCTTCGTCCTTCGGTAGTAGCCAAAAAGCGGGCCTGCGCAGCCTGACGTTGGCTTTTCAGCCGGCCCCATAGGTCTACCTCCCATTGGCTGCGTACACCTACAAACACGTCAGTGACCGGGTTGGGCACCCGCATGTCCTCGGTGATGTTGCTGCTTTTATTCAGGTCGTAGTTGCCCACGCCGTTCATGGTATAAAATGCGTACCGATCGACCCCGGCACTTACGACGCCACCTACACTGGGCAGCAGCGCCTTTCGGGCCATAGCGGCCTGTGCCTGCGCCATTTCTATGCGTTGCGTCGCTATTTTCAAATCGGGGTTCGCTGCCAGAGCCGTATCTATCAGCCGCACCAAAAAGGTGTCGGTAAAAAACTGCTGCCACGGCATATCGGCCAGGGTAGCACTGCTATCGGTACCGCTGCTGCGGGTGTATACTTCGGCGGGGCGGGCACGCTCAGGCATGGCTACTTCCCGGGCGGCTTTACAGCCCATGAGTACCATCAGTAGCAGCCACCATTTCCAGTGTCCCTTTATCATCATCCTGGGCTTCATGCTTCGTCTTATCGTTTTTTACTCGTCGTCTATTTATACCAATGCTTCTTCCGGCTCTTGCACCATTGGCTGCAGCGGTGCAGGGGCATTCGCTACAGGTGGCTTCCCTTTCACCCGCTCATTAAGGGTGGCAAATACGAGGTACAAACCGGGTATCACGAAAATGCCAAATACCGTACCCATGAGCATGCCACCAGCGGCAGCTGTACCAATACTGCGGTTGCCCATGGCACCAGCCCCGCTAGCTATACACAACGGTATCAGACCCGCTATGAAGGCAAAGCTGGTCATAAGAATGGGGCGCAAACGCAACACAGCACCCTCCATAGCAGCATTGAGAATACTCAAACCTTCAGCACGTCGCTGCATGGCAAACTCTACTATCAGAATGGCATTCTTACTCAGCAGGCCTACCAGCATTACCAGTGCCACCTGCGCATAGATATTGTTTTCGAGCCCTGCCATTTTCAGGAACAAGAAGGCACCAAACATGCCAATAGGCAGCGATAGCAGTACTGACAGCGGCATGATGAAACTTTCGTACTGCGCTGCCAGTAACAGGTACACAAATACCAGTACAATGATGAGTACAAAAGCTGCCTGGCTTCCACTCAAAATCTGCTCCCGGGTCATGCCGCTCCACGCATACGCAAAGCCCCGTGGCAGCGTTTCGGCGGCTACTTTTTCTACGGCTTTAATGGCATCGCCACTGCTGTAGCCTTCGGCAGCATCGCCGTTTATAAGCGCTGCCGTATACATGTTAAAGCGTGTCAACTGCTCGGGGCCAAACACACGCTCTATTTTAATGAACGTATTAAAGGGTACCTGCTCGCCTTTGTCGTTTTTCACATACAGCTTCAGGATGTCTTCGGGTGTGGCACGGTACTGCGGCTGTGCCTGCACCATTACCCGGTACATTTGGTTGAAGCGAATGAAATTGGTGGCGTAGAAACTGCCCAGCAGTGTTTGCAGTGTGCTCATAGCATTTTCTACGGTCACCCCCTTTTTGGCAGCCATGTCATAATCCACTGAAATGAGGTACTGCGGGAAACTGGGATCGAAACTGGTGAAGGCATCAGCAATGGCAGGTTCTTTTTTGAGTGCCGTCAAAAAGTCGTTCATCACCTTTGCGGTCTGCTGCAGGTTGCCACTCCCTGTGCGGTCTTGCAGCCGCAGCTCAAAGCCGCTGGCATTACCAAAACCGGGGATAGTGGGCGGCGAGAAGTATTCAATACGGGCATCGGCTACATCCTTGGTCGCTTCCTGCAGTTTTTTAATCACACTGGCTACCGACTCGCTGCGATCGCTCCACGGCTTCAGGTTGATCATACCCATACCGTAGCTGGCGCCTGCTACTTCTGTCACCAGACTATAGCCAGCCAATGTGGTCACATTTTCTACCACCTCCAGCTGCTGTGCGGCTTTGGTCACGGCTTCCAGCACTTTTTCGGTACGCTCTACCGTGGCGCCGGGCGGCGTCGTCACGTTCACATACACCATGCCCTGATCTTCGGTAGGTATAAAGCCCGATGGCAAGATGCTGCTGATGCCCCAGGTAGCTGCCGAAAAAACAATGAGCACCCCAAAAGTGACACCGCGGCGAGCCACAATGCGCTGCAGCCGCGACTTGTACCCTCGTTCCGTGCGATCGTATAGTTTATTGAAGCCGGCAAAAAAGCGAGCCCCCAAGCCTTTGCCGGTTTTACCATGACCATGCGGCTTCAAAAACAAAGCACAAAGTGCCGGCGTAAGCGTAAGTGCATTGATACCGCTGATGATGATAGCCGCCGCCATCGTAAGGCTGAACTGGCGATAAAAGATGCCGACCGGGCCCGACAGGAAAGCCACCGGAATGAATACAGCCGACATGACCAGAGTGATGGCTATGATGGCGCCGGTAATTTCCTTCATGGCCGCAATGGTGGCTTGCAATGGCGGCAAATGCGTCTCCTCCATTTTGGCATGCACGGCTTCCACTACCACAATGGCATCATCCACCACAATACCAATAGCTAGCACCAGTGCAAACAGCGTGAGCAAGTTGATACTAAAGCCAAAGATGCTCATGCAGGCCAATGCGCCAATCAGCGATACGGGCACCGCCAGGGCCGGAATGATGGTGCTACGAAAATCTTGCAAGAAAACCAACACCACTATGAACACGAGGATGAATGCCTCGATAAGCGTTTTGATTACTTCTTTAATCGAAGCATCGAGGAAGCGGCTTACATCGTATGCCAGGTTGTAGTTCATGCCCGGCGGAAACTGCGTAGCCTTCAGCTCATCCATGCGCTTCTTCACATTATCAATCACCTCACGAGCATTAGAGCCGGGCCGCTGCTTCATCATGATGCTGGCCGAAGGGCGGCCATCGGTTTTACTCACCATGCTGTAGGTCATACTGCCAAACTCTACATCAGCAATATCTTTTAACCGCAAAATGCTTCCGTCCTCCATACTACGCAGCGGAAGTGATGCATATTGCTCCGGATCGAAAAACTTACCGGTGTAGCGCACCACATACTGCATATCGTAGGGGTTGCGGCCGCTACTTTCGCCGGTTTTACCAGGAGCTGCTTCAATGTTCTGATTGCGCAGTTGCGTGATCACCTCCTCTGCACTCACATTGTAGGCCAGCATCCGGTCGGGCTTAAGCCACACCCGCATGCTGTATTCCTTTTGCCCCATTATTTCTGCAAAGCCCACCCCATCAATACGCTTCAGCTCCTGCAGAATATTGATATCAGCAAAGTTGTAAATGAACTCCTCGGTAGCCGATGAATCGCTGCTCATAATGTTCAAAAACATGAGCATGCTATTCACCTCTTTTTCGGCGGTCACACCTGCCCGCACTACCTCTTCCGGCAACTCGTCCAGCACAGTGGTTACGCGGTTTTGCACACTCACCGCAGCCACATCGGGGTCAGTACCTACTTTAAAAAATACCTGAATAAGCGTCACTCCATTATTGGTACTCACGCTACTCATGTAGGTCATACCGGGCACACCATTGATGGCTCGCTCCAGCGGCATGGCTACTGCCTTGGTACACACCTCGGCATTGGCACCGGTGTAGCGGGCTGTCACCATTACGCTGGGTGGTACGATATCGGGGAACTGCGTAACCGGTAGTGTAAACAGCGCCAGCACCCCCAACAGTGTAATGATGATGGAGATGACCAGCGACATGACCGGCCGTTTGATAAATTTTTCTACCATGATAAGTATAGCGTAGCTATGATAAGAAGCGGGAGGCGCACCCAGGGTGCGTTACACCTGCCTTTTTTCAATCACAAGTGAATAACGGGAGAGGCGCTTACAGTGGCGCTGTTTCGGTTTTTGAAGAAGCAGGTTTAACAGCGGCTACATCGGCTACCGGCTCTACCAGCTTAGCCGAAATGGTGGCACCATCTTTTACCCGTTGAACGCCTTCGTATACAATCCGATCTCCAGGTTTGAGGCCTTCGGCTACCAGGTAGTAGGTCCCTACCCGGGCACTTACTTCAAAGCTTTTCATCTTCACTTTGCCATTGGCATCCACTATGTATACGTAGTTGCGATCCTGTATTTCGAACACACTTTTCTGAGGAACCATCAACGCATCTTTAACAGCTGCTGTGCTGATAACCCTGCCGGTTGCACCATGCCTCAGTAGCTTGCCTGCATTGGCAAAACGGGCCCTGAATGCGATTGAACCAGTCGCAGCATCAATTTGCCCTTCCATGGTTTCTATTTTACCCCGCACCGGAAACTGGCTTCCATCGGCCAGCTTCAGCTCGAGTAAGCCAGTGCTATCCTGCTGGCGCTTGCGCATAAAACTGAGGTACTCGGCCTCACTCAGGTTGAAATAAGCAAACACACTGCTCACATCGGCAATGGTGGTGAGCAAGGTGCCTTCTTCCACCAGGCTTCCCAATTTCAACGGCAGGCGATCAATCACACCGCTAAAAGGCGACCGAATTTCAGTGTACTTCAAATGCAGGCGTGCATCGGCTTCTTCGGCTTTGGCCTGCCGTATTTTCGACAAGGCCACGTCCAGCTTGGCTTCGGCCAACTGCAGCTCTGTTTTCGAAATCACATTTTTCTCCACCAGCACTTTCACCCGCTGCACTTCTACCCGAGCCGACAGCGACTCGGCTTCGGCGCTTTTTACAGCCGCCAGTGCTTTCTCAAGCGCCACACGGTAAGGCTCGCTGTTTAGCAAAAACAACACCTGACCGGCACTTACTTCCTGCCCTTCATCTACCAGCACCCGATCGAGGTAGCCGTTCACTTTCGAACGAATTTCCACGTTGCGGATGGCCTGGATCTGTGTTACATACTCCTTTTGCAGCAGCGTATCTCTCGATCGGAGTTCGATAACGGGGAAGGACTCGCTTTCAGCAGTCTGCTTTTCTTGTTTTTTGCCGCAGGCCAGCAGCAGGGAGGCGCCTGCCAGCAGGCAGGTGTAAAGTTGCTTCATGATTAGGTTGATTGAAATGAGTGGAAAGGACATCAGCCGTATGGCTGGTTTCACTCTGTGGCGCTGTTGGGCGCACTAAAAGGCAATGCCGGCACGCTCATGGCATGCAGCATCAGGCACATCAAAACGGATCAGAAAAGGAAAAAACGGTGGATGTAAGCGAGGTGCGGGCTGGCATACTCTATCCACGGCGAAGGCTGAAAGCCTGTCTGCACTTTGGTTTGCACCCTGGGCACGGGCATGGCCTGCAGGGCTACCACGGTCACGGCATTGCGTACTGTGCGGTGCTGCTGTGTACGCAGGAGCAAATGGGAATCTGTTTCCTGGTGGTGGCTTTCGTCGCCTATCGATGTGGGCAACTCCAGTTGGTGCGTGTCATTCCACCTGTCGGCTGCCGAAGGTGCTGCCGATACGCCTTGCGCCATCACCAACAGCCATGTCAGCAGCAGTGCTCCCAGTAATGGGAGTCGGCCGTTGAGCAGACGTTGGAAATGAAGAAAGCGAAACATGGTCAATTGTTGGTGCCGCGAAAGTAACACGGCTTTTTGCAGCCTGTTGATTATGAATGCAGCGAAACACCTGTTTTTAGTAATCATTAACGCTTGGCACCGCCTTGCGCCAACGGCATCACAACAGAATATAGACGCTTGTTATAGCAACGCCATACTAGCGCAGATAGGCCTTTTGATATTGGAGCTGTCCATGCCGGTACTCGGCCAGTGTTTTCAATTTCCCATCGGGCTGATAATACTTCCACGCACCATGGCGCTGCCCGTGCAGGTAATAGCCGCTTTGCAGCATCTGGTGTTGCGCATTGTAGTGGCTCCAGGCTCCTTCTTTCAGGCCTTGGGCGTAGTGGCCGGCGTCAGCCAGTTGGCCGTTTTCGAAATAGCTTTCGGCAAGGCCATGAGCCAGGCATTCCACAAAAGGCAGCTCGGCCTGTGCTGCTGGCATGGTCATTATAACGGCAGCCTCCAAAAAATCGGAAGGAGCTTTCTGTACAGACGTAGGATGAAAATTCAGCTTAGGATTCCGTTGCTGACGGGCTATTTGTACTGCCTGATGCTTGCTGGCATCGAATTGGCGTAGCCAATGCAGGGTGCCGCTGGCGTACCATCCGCGCCATTCACCATGGGGCTTCCCTTTTTTAAACGAACCGGCATCGCGACGGCTACCACTAGCATACCAGGTATGCCAGCTGCCATGCAGCAGTTGCTGCTGCATATGCGCTTCCACCGCCAGCTGGCCATTGGCATACCAGCCACGTACTATGGCTTGCCTGCCCGCTGTACGCTGCCAGCGCACTACCTGCTTAAGAAAAGTGGGCATCGACTGGCGAACAGCTATCGGCAGCGGGCTGGCTGCCGACTGTGCGCCGGCGGTAGCAGTCCTTTCCTCATCGGCAAAAGCAGGCACTGCTTCGTCGGTCAAAGCCATTTGGGCAAAGGATGCCACAGAAATAAAAAGCAGTACGGATAGGAGCCACGACCTGGGTGTCATGAGCAGCAATCAATTAGTGATGATGCAAGGTAAACCTGCTTTCCACCCCCCGGTGTCAGCAGCTTGTTATTTCTTACAACCAACATTTATAATCGATCATTTAGCGCACCAGCAGTGCGTCAAATTCGGCCCGACTGCCATTGAAAACATTGAAATCAACCGGAGCAGTGATGCCATTGACCCTTCCCGACTCGCTGTGCTGCCAAAAATGCCAGGCTCGGTCTACCCGGGGCTGGCGCCGCTCCAGGTAGTGGGCCACCCATAGCGGATATTCGGCAAAGCGATCGTGCAAATAGCGATTGTAAAAGGCTGCATTGGAGTAAATGATCGGCTTCACTTTGTAGTAGTCTTCTACCACCCGAAGCCACACCGCTATCTCATCCAAAAAGGCGTCAAGATCGTCGCCATTGTAGTGCTCTACATCCAACACAGGTGGCAGGTCGCCCTTGTTCAGTTTTACGTGCTTTATAAAGTAGAGCGCCTGTCGGTGTCCGTCGCTCTGCTGGCTGAAAAAGTGGTAAGCGCCCCGCACCATTTGCTGGTCAGCAGCTTTTTTCCAATTGCGTTTAAACTGCTCGTCCACTATTGTGGTGCCTTCGGTGGCTTTTACAAACGCAAAGCTGATGCTGACGCCACCGTCCTGCATTTTTTTTACCAGCCCCCAGTTCACCCGTTTTTGGTAGCGGCTCACGTCAATGCCATGAATGGCATAGTTCTCGGGCAAGGCAATGCCGAAGCCCGGGTACACCCGAAAACTGGTTTCGGTATCAGCATCCAGCGAAGGCACAAACCGGCGTACCACATACCAGGCCAGGTAAGCCCCTACGGCCAGCAGCATGACCACCGTGAAGCGGCGAAAAAGCAAAGCAGAAGAGGATGAACGGCGACGTGGCATAAGCGGTAGCCCGGCGAAAATAACACCTGAACTACTGAGCAATCTGCTAAAGCCGTGGCAAAACAAAACCTGCAACAGTCCATCAGTGCTTCGCTCGCCTATCTTACTTTAGCCAGCATGAAAACAAGCAGCTCCAGTCGGGTAAAATACTGGATCATAGCAGCCGCTGTAGCCGGCGCAGCCATGCTTTTCCTGGTAGTGGGACGCCTGTTGGGCTGGTGGGCATTTTTTACCGTCCAAACCATTTCGCAAATGCCCGATGTGCCACCAGGCCGCCTCTTTATGGCCGGCAATTTGAAATCGCCGGCAGCGGGCCGGCTGATCCTTTTCAAGTATTTTGATGATCTGCAACAACAGCAAAGCATCTTCTGCTTTCGATGTGTAGCAGTGGCAGGCGACACGGTGCAACTGCGGGCAGGACGCTGCTATGTAAACGGGCGGCCGGCCGACAATAGTGCCAACATTTGGCTGAGCTATGAGCTGAAAAGTGAAAGACCATTGGAATTGCTGGAGCTGTACAGCGATCGAATGGAAGAATCATTTGCAGACGGGAACAGGACTGTGCCACTCAGTCCGGCCGAAGCTGCAACCCTTCGGCAACGGTTGAGCATGGCCGACACGCTAAAGCTGCTCGACTTTCCGCTTCAACCGGAAACGGCATGGCTGGCTCGCATCGATTCAAGTGCCAGCATCAACCACTGCCGGCCCTTTATCGTACCAGCACAGCATTTTTTTGTGCTGGGTGCCAACCGGCACAACGCCTTCGATAGCCGATTCACAGGGCCCATTCACCGGGACTCGGTAGTCGGCGTGGTCTACTTCCGCTAGCTGGCTTTTTTCAATCACGGAAAAATGTAGACACGCCACGGCATTTTGCCAAGCTACTGGGTCTGTTACCAGTATTTTCGCCGTCGCCGTTAATTGCACCTGTGTACTTCAATTGGAACGATAGCATCAACCTGCTGAGCAAGCTGACCCTGCGCCGCATCTGGAATGCTGCCAGAGTGTGGAGCAGTTTTCAGTTGAGCAAGTTGACGGGCAAGCCGATTCAATGGGGCCTGCCAATCTCGATATCGTTTGAGCCGACCACCAGCTGCAACCTGCGATGCCCCGAGTGCCCCAGCGGGTTGCGAGAGTTCACCCGCCCCACGGGCATGCTGCAGCAGGATTTTTTCAGGCAAACTATCGACGAGATCCACCACGACCTGCTGTACCTGATTTTCTACTTTCAGGGCGAGCCCTACCTCAACCCACATTTTCTGGACATGGTGCAGTACGCCCACCAAAAGGGCATTTACACTGCCACCAGTACCAATGCCCACTACCTGACCGATGAAAAGGCCCGACAAACAGTAGAAAGCGGCCTCGACAGGCTGATCATTTCTATTGATGGCACTACCCAGGAGGTATACGAAAGCTACCGGGTAGGCGGCCGGCTGGAAAAAGTGCTGCAAGGGGCCCGCAACATTGTGAAATGGAAAAAGGAACTCAATAGCAAGACACCCTTTGTATTCTTCCAGTTTTTGGTGGTAAAGCCCAATGAGCACCAGATAGAGGATGTGAAGCAACTGGCTGCAGAAATAGGCGTAGACCAGGTGCGATTTAAAACAGCGCAGGTCTACGATTATGAAAATGATCCGAACCAACTGATACCCAGCCTCGACAAATACAGCCGCTACCGCCGTAATAAAAACGGCGAAATGACCATTAAAAGCGGGCTCCAAAATCACTGCTGGCGCCTGTGGAGCGGCAATGTAATCACCTGGGACGGACTGGTGGTGCCCTGCTGTTTCGACAAAGATGCCATGCACCAGTTGGGTAACCTGAAGATGCAATCGTTCAAAACCGTTTGGCAAAACGATAATTATCAGCAGTTTAGGCGAGAATTGATGACCAGCCGGCGCAATATTGACATTTGTGCCAACTGCAGCGAAGGCCTCAAGGTTTGGGAAGACTGAATTTTCGCCCTCTTTTCTGTTGTAACGTTGAAAATTATTCGCCCAATCGGCCCATTCACGCCATTTCGTTTATTTTTTAGCCTATTTGCTGAACAATATTTGATAATGTGGGCAAGATGGTTACCTTCGCCTTACCTAAAACCTTGATTCGTAACCCTTAAACAGTGCACATTATGGGCATTGAAAACGCTTTGCGTCAGCAAACGTTCAGGAATGATTACCAAAAGGCAGTCATGAACCTGATCCTCACCCACAACTGGGTCATGGAAAAGTTGAAGACCCATCTCGACACCTTCAATCTGACCATCCAGCAATTCAACATTCTGCGCATACTTCGCAGCTCGGATGAGCCGCTGAGTACCATGCAGATACGCGACCGCATGCTCGACAAAATGAGCGACACGAGCCGCATTGTTGACCGACTGGTATTGAAAGGATTGGTAAAAAAGTCGGTGTCGGCACACGACAAGCGCCTTGTAGACGTGATCATCTCTGAAGCTGGCCTTTCACTGCTGGCCGAAGTAGATGTACACGACCATCAGGTAGACGGCATTTTGGCCGGCCTTGATGAAAATGAAGTAGCGATGTTGTCGCACCTGCTGAACAAGGTGCGGGCCGAAGAAACGCAGGAAGTACATTTTCTGCGGGCCGTGATGTAGTGGTATTCTACTGCTTTCCCAAGTTTTGACTTTGTGATAGGAAGTGCTCCCAAACAGCACCTTCTTTTCGTGCCTATATTCGCCGCATGACATTGTATAGGTACTTGCTGGTGGTAGCGCTGGTTGTCAGCTCATTAGGAGCTGCCCATGCGCAAAAGGCCGAATTCAGAGCGGCTTGGATAGCCACCGTAGAAAATATTGATTGGCCCAGTAAACGGGGCCTGAGCACCGACGAGCAAAAGCGGGAATTCATTGCGCTGCTGGACATGCATCGCAAGAATGGCATGAACGCCATTGTGATGCAAATACGACCGGCAGCCGATGCTTTTTACCCCAGCGAGCTGGAACCCTGGAGCGAATACCTGACCGGCAAACAGGGTCAGGCACCCTCGCCCTATTACGATCCGCTCCAATTCATGATTGAAGAAACGCACCGGCGGGGCATGGAATTTCATGCGTGGCTAAACCCCTACCGGGCAGTATTCAACACCGCCCGCAGCAGTGTGGCCGCCAACCACCCTACCAGGCTGTACCCCGAGTGGTTTGTAGATTATGGCGATGCCAGCAAAACCACCCGCTATTTCAACCCCGGCGTACCCGAAGCACAGGATTTTGTAACCAGGGTGATCCGCGACATTGTAAAGCGCTACGATGTAGATGGCATCCATTTCGATGACTATTTCTATCCCTACCCGGTGAGCGGCAAGGACTTTCCGGATGCAAAAGCCTACCAGCGCTATGGCAATGGCATGGCCAGGGACCAGTGGCGCCGAAGCAATGTAGATAGCATTATTGCCAAACTTGGGAGGGCCATCAAACAGGAAAAGCCATGGGTAAAATTTGGCATCAGTCCTTTTGGCGTATGGCGAAACAAGAGCGACGACCCGGACGGCAGTGATACAAAGGCCCTGACCAACTACGATCATTTGTATGCCGATATTCTGCTGTGGCTGCGCAAGGGGTGGATTGATTATGTGGTACCCCAGTTGTATTGGGAAATAGGACACGAAAGGGCGGACTATCTGACCCTCATCAACTGGTGGAGCGAACACAGCTACGGCCGCCACTGCTACATTGGCCTGGCACCGTACCGCGCCAATAGCAACGCTGCCTGGAAAGACAAAACACAGCTGCCCCGACAAATTCAACTGACACGTACCACGCCCAATATCCAGGGTCAGGTATACTTCAGCAGCAAAAGCTTTTTGAACAACCCCAATGGCTGGAACGATAGCCTGCAGCAGAACTACTACCGGCAGCAGGTACCCACCCCTGCCATGCCGTGGCTGGCCCCCAGGCCGGGCAGCCGCTGAAGGAAACAGGCTGCTAAAGCTGCCAGAAAAAAGCGACTACGCACGTAGTCGCTTTTTTTGTTGGCCTAGTGATGTTTGGCGTCGGTGCGGTGGTAATGCAGCTGTACCACGCCATCGGCAAAAGAGCGGCTTTGCAATAATTGCCAATGGCTGGCGGCCGACTGCACTTCCTGCCAAAGGCTGATTCCTCCACCGAGATATTCCGGCACCACTGTAATGATCATTTCATCTACCAGCCGGCGTTGCAAAAAACTGCTGAGCAGGGCGGCCCCACCCACCAGCCAGGTATCAGTAGATTGCTGCCGCAGCTCGGCCGCCACTGCCGAAGGGTCGTCGCTCAGCTGCCTGATCGAACGCCCTTCGGGCACCGTCAGCTCCCGGCTGGCAAATATGACGTGGTCCTTCCCTTCGTACCAATAGCTGAAGCTCAGCACCTTTTCGTACGTGGCGGCCCCCATCACTACCGTGCCAATCTTTTCTATAAAGGCTTGGTATCCATAATCTTCTTCCTTTCCGCCGTAGGCATCGAGGTAGGCTACATTGCCTTCGGCATCGGCGATGCGCCCATCTATGGAAGTGGCGATGTACAATACAATTTTGCCCATGATCTGGCTCTTTTAAGGACTGAGCCTACAAAGTTCGGCATTGCCTGCCTAACGGCACAGCCGCTTATAAAGGCAGTGCCTGAGGCCCAACCTGCACTCAGGCAGGGTTCCGCAGGCTGGTGTAGCTACCATTCATCCCCGCTTTTCAACCGCTGGCACCAGGCCCATATTCGCGGCGATATTCGATGAGGGGAATTTAAATTATTGATTTTAAACGACTTAGCATTTTCAAACAATACTGCCACACGCCATGTACTAAAAGAAAGATGGTACTATGTGTTGCATAGTACCAAAAAAGGCCCATATCTTTGTGATGTCAAAGAACGAGAGCGGGAAAGCCGACAGCGGTTCACCACCACACTTACCCACTCACACACCCGCCGCCTGTAGGTCAGCCGCTCTCGTTCACTATCTGCGACACATTGTAAAACACAAACACCATGAACATCGAAAACACCGCCAGCCAAATGCGCAAGGGAGTACTGGAGTTCTGCGTGTTGTCGGTGATTCGCAAAGGGGAGGCCTACCCAAGCGACATCATCGAACAAATGAAGGCTGCGAATTTTCAGCTGCTGGAAGGTACCCTGTACCCACTCCTCACACGCCTCAAAAATGCAGGTATGCTCAACTACCGCTGGGTAGAAAGCAGCAGCGGCCCTCCACGCAAGTACTTTAGCCTCACCGACAAGGGGCTTGCCTTTTACCAGGAACTGGAAAACACCTGGGTTGAAATGGTAAGCGCCGTCAACGGGGTGATTGGTACCGCCCCATTTGCCCCCCTCACCAGCACACCCGCCCCCCTCATTACCCCCACCAATCACGAAGCCTGACACACGCCGCACCCACCCCGCACACTGCCGCACCGCACTACCCACACCAGCACCACGCATACAGCATCGCACCACACCGCCCACCACACCACACACTTCCAAACTAACATCCTCTCAAACACAAATGCACCATGAAAAAGGTCATCAACATCAACTTCCAGGGTCGCGTTATTCCCATTGAGGAAACCGCCTACGAGATGTTGCAAAACTACATCAGCAGCCTGCGGGCTTACTTTGCCAACGAAGAGGGCCGCGATGAAATCATCAACGACATCGAAAGCCGCATAGCCGAGCTGTTTGGCGAAAACCTGAAAAAAGGTGCCGCCTGCATTACCGACGAAGATGTGAACAAGGTAATGGACAGCATGGGCCGCCCGGCCGACTTTGCCGAAGCCGATGCCGATAGCACTGCCGCCGGCAATAGCCAGCAGCAATCCTCTTTCTCTTCATCGGCCGGCCACCAGCAGCAGTACCAGCAGTACAGCCAGAGCGAAGCTGCTTCCAAGCGCCTCTACCGCGACGAACAGGACAAAATCATTGCAGGTGTGGCCAGTGGCATTGCCCACTACATGAACATCGATCCGGCCCTGGCCCGTATCCTGTTTGTACTCATCACACTGTTGGGGGGCTCTGGCATTCTCATCTACATTGTATTGTGGATTGTACTGCCCAGCCGCAGCCTGCAAAACAATATTCGCAAACGCCTCTTTCGCAACCCCGATGATAAAGTAATCAGCGGCGTTTGCGGTGGCCTAGGTAAGTATTTCGATATCAACCCCGCCATCCCCCGTATCATCTTTGCCGCACCCTTCTTGTTTGGCATTGTTACCTCTATCGGCCGCAACTTCTTCGATGATGGTCCGCTGTTCATAGGTGGATTTGGTGGCAGCACTTTCATCCTGGTATACGTCATTCTTTGGATAGTACTACCCGAAGCAATAACAGCAGCTGAAAAGCTGGAAATGCGGGGTGAAAAAGTAGACCTGAACAGTATACGCGACACAGTAGTAGGCGACCTGCAAGGCGTAAAGGGACGTGCCCAAAAAATGGGCGAAGAGCTGAAAGCTTCGGCCGAGAAAATGGGCACCGAAATGAAGCAAACCTTTCAGGACCGTGGTGCCGCTTTTAACCAGGAGGTGAAACGCTCCAGCGGTGGCATCGCCCATGTGTTTGGTATATTGGTGAAGGCATTCATTTACTTCATCCTGGGTTGTGTTGCCTTCGGATTGTTTGTAGCCCCCATTGCCATGCTGGGCGCCGGTGTCGGATTCATGCCCTTCCACAGTTTCTTTTTGCAGGGCGATACCCAATACTTTATGGCGTTTGGTGCCGTGGTTCTCTTCATCGGCATTCCCATCATTGCCCTGCTCACCTGGTTTATACGCCGCCTCATGAAGGTGCGCACCCACAACAAATTTCTCGGCTATGGTTTTACCGCCCTTTGGTTTGTAGGTCTGTTTTGCGTCATCGCCCTGCTGGCCAGCATTCGCCGCAGCTTCAGCGCCCATATTGGCAAAGAAGAAAACATCAACCTGGTACAACCCGCCAGCGGTAAGCTGCAGGTAGAAATAGCCCGCACCGACATTCGGTACGAAAGCGGATGGCTGGAAATGGATGGCGTACTAAGTATGGATGGCGATAGCCTGCACCTGAACACCGCCCGTGTAAACGTAGTGAAGAGCAAAGACAGCCTGTACCACGTGCACCTGGTGCGCATGAGCCGAGGCCGCGATCGGGCACAGGCACAGCAACTGGTTGAAAAAATCAACTTCCCGATACGCCAGCAAGGTGATACGCTGTACCTGCCCGAATCGTTTACCGTGTACAAAGAAGACAAATGGCGCAACCAGAAAGTAATGGTAGTAATAGAAGTGCCGGTGGGCAAGCAAATACGGCTGGCCGATGAAGTAGATGACTACGATTATTTCAGCATCGATTTTGGCCGCAACCGCCGCGGTATGCGTATCGATATCGACAGCGACTGGCAGGATGGCCTCTATTGGCAAACCGACCAGGACATGAAAATGTCAGACAGCCGACTGGAATGGGAAGACAGGAAAAAGAACGATCGAAATAATTGGAACAACGATCAACCCGAGATCGAGCGACCCGTTGACAGCGGCACCAGAATCAGAAAGGATACCATCTATCGGTACAAACCGACTGCCAGTATACAGCCCGCTGCCAACCAGCGCCTGGCCGTTACACCGCTGGCATCGCTTGTAAAAATGTTTTGACCACCGGAAAGCTGCACAGCCCCCGGTACCCACCCCGCCTGCCACCGCAAGCGGGGTGTTTTTTTGCATTCCATTACCAGCAATAGCAGGCCACATGAGCGGCTGCTGCGCCAAGGGCAGGTACCTTTGCAGCATGGAAGCCGACCAACGCATTGTGATTGTAGGCGGGGGCTTTGCCGGGCTGCAATTGGCCAAAAAGCTCAACAACAAGAAAGGGTTTCAAGTCACCCTGATCGACCGGTTCAACTACCACCAGTTTCAGCCGCTGTTTTACCAGGTAGCTACCGGGGGCCTCGATGCCAGCAATATTTCTTTTCCGCTACGCAAAGTATTTCACAACAGCCGCAACGTACGCATACGGCTGGATGAAGTAACCAGCATAGACACCCGGGCGCAACTGCTGCACACGGCCCATGGCAGTTTGCCGTACGATGAACTGGTGCTGGCCACTGGCGCCGACACCAATTTTTTTGGCAATGCCCAACTGGAAGCCCATGCTTTTCCCATGAAAAGCACGGTGGAGGCTTTGCAACTTCGTCACAAGCTCATTTCCAACTTTGAAGCCTGGCTACAAACCAATGACGAGCAAGAGCGCCAGCGATTGCTGACAGTAGTGGTGGTAGGTGGCGGCCCCACCGGGGTGGAACTCAGCGGCGCCATTGCCGAAATGAAAAGCTATGTACTGCCGAAAGATTATCCCGAAATCGACTTTTCCCAGATGCGCATAATACTGCTGGAAGGAACCGGTAAAACACTGGCGGCCATGAGTGCCGGCAGCAGCGAAAAAAGCCAGCGCTACCTGCAGCAATTGGGTGTAGAAGTACGCACCAATAGCCTGCTGCAGCAATACGATGGCCAGCGCATTACGTTGCAAGATGGCAATTACATTGATACAGCCCTGGTGATTTGGGCGGCAGGCATCAAGGGCAATGTGCCCGCCGGCATCGATCCGGCGCTGATTGTGCGGGGCAACCGCATCCGGGTGAACCGCTACAACCAACTGGCCAACCTGCCCAATGTGTATGCGCTGGGCGACGTAGCCTATATGGAAACGCCCCGCTACCCCAACGGGCACCCACAGGTAGCCAATGTGGCCATAAACCAGGCGGCCAACCTGGCCCGCAACTGGCTGCGCTATGGCCGGCAGCAACAAAGCTGGCAGCCCTACGAGTACACCGACCTTGGCAGCATGGCCACCGTAGGGCGCAACAAAGCCGTGGTAGATGTACCCAAGCCCAAACTGCATTTCGGCGGCTTGTTTGCGTGGTTGGTATGGATGTTTTTGCACCTGATGCTGATCCTCGGTGTCAAAAACAAGCTGATGGTGTTTATCAACTGGCTGTACAACTACCTCACGTACGACCAAAGCCTGCGGCTTATTTTTCGGGAATTTGACCGGGAGAAAAAAGCACTACCGCGGTAACGACTGCACCTAAGCCCGCCGGCCAAACAGCAGGCTGCGCCAGCTTAGTTCTTCGCCGGCGGCGGCCCGCC
>CANHEC010000001.1 GCA_947459455.1 Chitinophagaceae bacterium | reverse complement strand
TGTACCAGCTTTAGCTCCGAACTTTCCAACGGCAGTGTTTTTTGATAAAACTGTCCGAAGCGCTGCACAAAATCGAACATGAACTTCTGGTAATCATCTTCGGGCCAGGTAAAAAAATAGATGTTGTTGTACTGTGCCCCCGCTATTACCATCGGAATGCTCAGTTCCATTTCAGGAATCTTGAACCGCGGCACTGAGAAGTATTTCATCAGCGGACTCTTGGCATACTCGTCGGCGATACGCAGACTTTCGGTATCGGCCAGCACCCGGGCCCGGGTGATTTCGGTGAAAATAAACGAGAGGTATTGCGATACAGTAATCATGAATAGCGGAGTTGAAAGAAAGCAACAGGCCACCACCAGGCGGCGATGTGCCTGTTAGCTTTCGTAAAAGAAGAAGCGGAATAGCCGCAGCATTGGCCGGCCATGCCGGCCTGAGTAGCTGCCAGCCTAGTTTTGAAGCATGTTCAGGATCTTTTCCAGCCCTGCCGGTATTTCATCCTGTGTAGCCTTCACTTTCACGTTGAGGGCATATTCCTTCTCTACTCTCACGCCGGTGCTGCTTTGGCGCTGGTAGGAAGCCGACACTTTGAAGCTGACCGGCCCGAAGCCGCCTTTCACTTCAGCCGCAACATTCAGCTTATCGCTGGTGTTGGCAGTTTCTACCGAGTTCAGCTTCACATTGAAATTGATGTCTACCGTTTCAATGCGAATAGAAGGAATAGGCAGCATGGCCAACAACGGTACCCTGATGGAGACTTCTGTGTCTTTGGGCGTGCCGTCTGCATTTACGTCTTTGCGCTTGTGCGAAAAGTCGACCATGACCAGCTCCTTCTTACCGCTTTCGTCTACCGTAAAACCGACCTGGTTGATGAAGTTGACAGTGGCCATGGCCGAAGCGGTTTGCGCTTCGATGGCAGCCTGTAGCGGACCACCAATCATTTTGCTGAAATTAATGTTGTTCAGTTCGGACACCAGGTTGGTGCTGGGCCCACGCAGCGGACCGACACCGCTACCCAGCGGTGCTACCGAGCGTACCGCTTTTACCGCCACATCGGTGGCTTCGGCAGGCGATACACGGGGTGTGGCAGCTTTGGTAACAGGGCGGGCCCGACGTGGCGCCGCTGACTTACTTGTAGCCATAGTGATTTGTTTTTTGAGTGATGAAAAAGAGGAAGATCAAAGTAGTGTGCACTGCAGGCAATGTCAAGTAAACCTCATCCCTTATTGTTGCTATCGGTACATTTTTTGACGAAAGTCAAACCGTACCGAAATGGCAAAGCATAGTGGGCATCAGCTCATCGACAGGGCGAAACTATACGCCATGCCGGCGCATGCATAGCGTATATCTACGAATAGAGCTACGCACTATTCCGCTATTTGGTGTGGCCGCTTTCGCAGCTACTGCCATAGCCACGGCAAGCTTAGGCTTCGCTAAAATCTTCGATTGGAAAACTGGCCAGCTTACGATCGTATTGTTTTACCGATTGCATCATGGCACGCCCCTCGGCATGCGTCATGTAGCTGTAGCCACGCAGGCGCTGCTGCAAACTAATGCGGTGCAGCCAGCGCCAATGTTGTATAATGATGCGCCATGCATGCCATAGCCGATAGCGACTATCATACATGTGTGTTGGCTCCGATCCTGCTCCGTTTAGCTCCACCACCATGAAATGACGGCCGGCGTACAAATCATCCCAACTGTTGAACCGCAAATCGAGGCGACCGTAATGAAATTCCGGTAACTGTAAGGCCCATGTATTGATCACCTGCTCCAGCTGTGCATTGTTTCGATGCGATGCATCGATAAAGCGGGCACCCCTGGCATGATTGCCTACATCGCTCAGCTGCAGTACTTGCCCTTTTGCCAGTACCTGTGCGGCCTGCGCTGCCGGCAGCTGCAGGTGCGATGCATACAGGCGCACCCGCGGATGTTTCGCCATCAGCTGCGCCACGGTTTGCCGGCCATCGCCTACTACCTGCAGCATTTCTTTTTGTACAATGCCGGTAATGTGTCCATTTGGCTGGCCGGGCATGCGTACATAAAAAATGCCCACCTCTTCGGAATAAGGGATCACCTGCTGCAACAGGTAAGGCACGGGCATCGCTGCATGGTAGCCGCGCAGCATACTTTCATCTCTTATTAGCACTACGCCTCGGCCACGGGCACCAATATCGGGCTTGGCGATGAGTGGATAGCCCAACTGTGCCACTGCCTCGGCCCAGGGTGGCTGTGCATCATGTACCGGGCCTGGCTGCAGTAGCCAGGTGGGCGGGTAGGTGCCTGCCGGCAGCTGTTGGTAAATGCGATACTTCGACTCCATCACAAAGCCGGCGTTTTCCATATCGGGGTTGGCCGCCGAAAAAAAGAAAAAGCTACGGGCCCGTAGTGCCAGCCAACCATAGTACCAAAGGATAGGGCCATATACCGCCCCAAACGACCAATACTCCCAGTGTGTCAGTTTGTGCCAAAAAAGCCACCACGATCTGCGCATGAAAAAGATTGTAAGAACACTGGCTCCGATATTTGTGGAGACGGCTAAATTAAGGGTTCATGCTGCAACAGCTGCGCCACCATCAACGCCATTGAAAGTATATGACACCAGCCCCGCATCGCCATAGCCGCGTTCGTTTCAGCGCCATTGACGGACTGAGCCTGAGCGGCATGAACAGCAACTTTGGAAAGATAAGCGTACTGCTGCTGCTACTGCTGGGGGCGGCCCTGCTGCTGAGTGGCAATCGGCTGCGCAGCGAGGAGGTGCTGCTACGCACTACGGTAGCCAGCGCCCGACCTTACAACAGTGGCGCCAAGGACCGACAGCTGCTGCTGATACCACTGCAGCAAAAAGGCCTGCTGGCCATGCCCGACGAATTTGCGCTGGTGACCGCCGGCCCACAGCGCCTGCTGACCAGCGTGCAGCCCGGCGATACGCTGCAGCTGGGCCTGGCTGCACCCGATGCTGCCATTTTTGATGGCGATGCCAATGGGCCGCACCTGCACTTTCAAACCTTGCAGGTAAATCGGCAATCCATCATCTCGCTGGCCGACTACAACCGGACGCTGGGGGGCAATAGCCAAATTGGCTGGTGGGTGCTGGCGCTGGGACTGAGCATGCTGCCCTACTTTTTCATTGGCCGGCCGCGGCTGCACCCGGGCTGGGTATTTGCCGGGGTGCTGCTGGCCATGCTGGTGTGGCTGCTGTGGTAGTGCACGGAAGCAATGCCGATGCCGATAGCCCGGCCCTGCACCACCGCTGATGGGCTGCGTTGCCTGCAGGGCCCGACCGCAGAGAGGGGCCCGCAGCGACGCAGGAGCGAAGGGCGGAGCACAGCGAACCCCGGAAGGGAGCGAACGGCTGCCCGGGCCTGTACTGCTGCCGATAGCCCCCATATCCATTATTGCTTGCCGGCGCCGGCCACCAAAAAATGCATTTGCTGGCTCGGGCCGGCGGCGTTACTTTTGCGGCCTGAAAAATTTGGGGCAGGTCCCCAAACGGTCACTTAAACAACAATTTTCAATAACGCACTATGGTGGACATTAAGCCCGATGAGATTTCGGCGATTTTGCGCCAGCAACTCAGCAACTTCGACGCCGCTGCCAGCCTGGAAGAAGTTGGTACCGTACTGCAAGTGGGCGACGGTATTGCCCGCATTTACGGTCTGAACAACGTAAAAAGCGGTGAACTGGTAGAATTTGAAAATGGCGTGAAGGCCATTGCCCTGAACCTGGAAGAGGATAACGTGGGTGTGGTACTGATGGGCGACAGCGCCGAGATAAAGGAGGGCGACAAAGCCCGCCGTACCGGTCAGATTGCCTCGATTAAGGTGGGCGAAGGCCTGCTGGGCCGGGTAATAAACACCCTGGGCCAGCCGATAGATGGCAAAGGCCCCATTAGCGGCGAGCTGTACGAAATGCCGCTGGAGCGCAAGGCCCCTGGTGTAATCTACCGCGAACCGGTAAAGGAACCGCTACAAACAGGTATCAAGGCCATCGATGCCATGATTCCGGTAGGCCGCGGCCAGCGTGAACTGATCATTGGCGACCGCCAGACCGGTAAAACCGCCATTGCGATCGACACCATCATCAACCAGAAGGAGTTTTTTGATGCAGGTGTACCCGTATACTGTATATATGTAGCCATCGGCCAAAAGGCCAGCACCATAGCCGGCGTGATGAAAACGCTGGAAGACAACGGTGCCATGGCCTACACAACCATTGTAGCTGCCTCGGCCAGCGATCCTGCCCCGCTGCAGTTCTACGCTCCGTTTGCCGGTGCTGCCATTGGCGAATTCTTCCGCGATACCGGCCGTCCGGCCCTCATCATTTACGATGACCTGAGCAAGCAGGCCGTAGCCTACCGCGAAGTATCGCTGCTGCTGCGCCGCCCGCCCGGCCGCGAAGCTTATCCTGGCGACGTATTTTACCTGCACAGCCGCCTGCTGGAGCGTGCTGCCAAGGTGATAGGCAAGGACGAAGTGGCCAAAAACATGAACGACCTGCCCGAGAGCATCAGGCACCTGGTAAAAGGTGGTGGCAGCCTGACGGCGCTCCCCATCATTGAAACCCAGGCTGGTGACGTATCGGCTTATATTCCTACCAACGTAATCTCGATCACCGACGGTCAGATCTTCCTGGAAGGTAACTTGTTCAACGCAGGTATCCGTCCGGCCATCAACGTGGGTATTTCGGTAAGCCGCGTAGGTGGTAACGCCCAGATCAAATCGATGAAAAAAGTGGCTGGTACCCTGAAACTGGACCAGGCCCTGTACCGCGAAATGGAAGCCTTCAGCAAGTTTGGTGGCGACCTGGATGCTGCTACCAAGCTGGTACTGGACAAGGGTGCCCGCAACGTGGAAATACTGAAGCAGCCTCAGTACACGCCTTTTGCCGTAGAAAAGCAGGTAGCTATCATTTACCTGGGTACCCAGGGCCTGCTGCGTGATGTAGCGGTAAAAAATGTGAAGGCGTTTGAAGACCACTTCCAGCTGGAAATGGAGAACAAACTGCCGAATGTACTGGCCGAGTTTAAGAAGGGCAACCTGCCTGAAGAAGGCCTGAAGCAGATGACCGAACTGGCCAAGGGCCTGGCTGCTCAGTACAAGTAATCAGCGCTGCGCAAATCAGCTATATCTTTCAAATCCCCTGGCGATGTGCCGGGGGATTTGCTTTTGGGCCCTACCCCCGCAGAAGCCTTGGGGGCGTCAGCTGGCCCCGGGTGTTGGGCGATGAAATTGATGGTTTCGTCGAATGACCAAAATAGACGGGGCTTCCCAAAAACACACAACTAATTGTTTTTCAGCAGGTTTTGTTTTTTGCTACTTAATAGTTTTTGACATTTGTCAAATCGGGCAACCATCGATGTTGCAATATTGATGTGCCGACAATAGCTTTGCATCAGGAAATCAGAGAAATAAACCCCAAACCCTCGATCTCCTACCTGCTGATACCTGGCGAAGGATTTCCTGAACCGACTTTCCGCCCGGCTACCAGCTTCCAGCCATAACGACGAATCAGCCTGGCTTTCGGTACGCCTCTTACTTGTGCTGTAGCCGCTCTCCGCTGTTCCAACGCTATTGCTGGTACCGCCCCTTAGTTTTTTGAAGCACGGATGTGGTAAAAAGGCCAGTGCCCCCGCACCAGCCCCAACCGCCAAGCTACCAGGCCCCCTTAAACACCCGGAAGGCCCCCAGCCAACCAAGCCTGTGTAGCCGCTTACCGCCCTTGCTTTTGCTTTTAGCCTGTTCCGCTTAGTGCCACGCCCTACGCGGCCAGTATAAGAGCCCCAGCACCGCCCTTAGAAATCTGACATACCCCTAAACCTTTCACAATGAAACAGCTTTACGCGTTTTTGCGTTTGCAGTTCCCCTTCTTTGCTTTGGCTACGCTGGCCCTGCTCATCACTTCGGTACCCGCTGGTGCACAAGTGGTAAAAGCCTTTTCTCAGCGCACCGTGGGCAATAATGTACCCGGCAACGGTGTATACCGCATCAAGGGCGATTTTACCATGATTGGTAATACCAACCTGACCCTGCGCAACTACAGCAACACCGCCACCAACGACAATGAAATGGTGTACGTAGATGTAGATGGCGATGCAAACACGCTTAACTCATCTTCGGCCAACCTGAGCTTCAGCACCGAGAATGGCGCTAACCCCGCTTGCTCGAAAGTGCTGTTTGCTGGCTTGTACTGGGCTGGCCGTGCCCGCACGGGCAACACCACCTTTAGCGTGACCAAGGGCAGTGTGACCAAGAACTACAACAAGACACAAGTATCGCTGCGGGGCCCTGGTACCAGTGCCTATACTACTGTTACGGCCAGTACCAGCAACATTCTTTTTCCCAACGGTAGCAATGCCAACATTTTTGTGGGCTTTGCCGATGTGACCGACTATGTAAACCAGCGTGGCGCAGGCACCTACACAGTGGCTGACTTAGCGCTGCAGGAAGGCACCCACGATGCTACCGGCATGCATGGTGGCTGGAGCCTGATAGTGGTATACGAAAACAACCTGATGAAGTGGCGTGACGTGACCCTGTTTGACGGCTACACCTACATGGAAGGCAATGGCAACAACAGCGGCAGTTCGCTGGAGCGTACGGCTGTGGTAAACATCAACGGCTTTCAGGCAGTACCCACCGGCGCTGTAAATGTGAAAGTGGGTTTGATGGCCAGCGAAGGCGAACGCGGCTGGCGCCGCGATGTGCTGCAGATTGATGATGCAGCTAGTGCTACCAACTGGGTATCGCTGCGCTTTGACCCCAACGCCAACACCGTCAACGATTTCAACGACTTTTTTACCGGCTCTATTCAAACAGGTGGTAACACCCGTAACCCCAACCTGGTAAACAATACCGGCCTGGATGTACTGATGTTCAACCTGCCGAACACCAACAATAGCCTGATTGCCAACAACCAGACTTCGACCCGCTTTCGGGTAGGTACCGGCGCCGACACCTATGTATTGTTCAACCTGGCTTTTTCGGTGGATGCCTACGTACCGGAGGTGCAAAACAACCTGGCCGTAGCCGGCGCTTCGGTTACCACTGCCGTGCCTGGCCAAACCATTGAGTACAACATTGATGTATTTAACCGCGGTACAGAAGCCGTGAACAACTATCGCATGGTAGTGCCTATTCCGGCCTATGCCGATTATGATGGTGGCCTTACCAAAACGCTGAACTACAGCACGCCTACCCCCAGCCCAAACAACCTGTATTTCGATCCTACCCTGGGCCCCAAAGGTTCGGTTGTGTACGACTTTGGTACCCTGCCGCTGCCTGCTACCGTTAGCCCTGCCCTGACAGCAAGTCAGGCTCTCGCCAACTTCAAGTTCAAATTGAAAGTGACGGACAACTGCACAGTGCTGCGTGGCTCGCTATGCCCGCCCCGCGTAAGCGTGAATGGCGTATCGGCTGGTACTGGTGCCGTATCGGGCAGCAGCTTTAGCAACCTGCCTTTTGTAACCAGCCAGGGTAGCGGTGCCTGCAGCGGCACTCCTAATACCGATCCGCTGAACATTGCAATTGACGCGACCAGCTACCAAACCTGCGATGCCAGCAATTTTGATGCGCAAAACCGCCGTGTATTCAATGTGTGCCCTGCTGCAGGTAGCAATACCATCGCCATTAGCAGCATTGCCGGCACCTTCCCGGCAGGTACCCGCTTTTTTGCCAGCAACAATGCCGGCGCTGAAGAATTTACCAGCACTTTCCCCGCCTTGCAGGGCAGCACCGTCTACTTTGCCCTGCCAGCCGGCACTGGTGCCTGCTACATTCCTTTTGTACTGAATGTGTGCACCATCAATCAGATGTTTGCAGGTAAAGTATGGATAGACCGCAATGGCGACCGCCACCAAAATGGCGCTGAAGCAGCCCCGGCTACCAGCATGTACCGTGTACTAGCCATAGCCGCCAATGGCCCCAATAAAGACAAAGTGGTAGCTCAGGCCAGCTACAATAATGCTGGCAACTACAGCATGACCCTGCCGGCCAACCCGGTAATGGAAGCTGGCAGCACCACTGCAGCCCAATACAATTTCGTACTGGCCCGCACCGAAATGGCCCCCGGCAATGGTGCCACTGCTAGCGTGCCCGGCAGCGGTATGCTGGGTGCAGCAGCCAGCAGCGGCGGCGAATACTATGTAACCAACCCCGCCGACGGTGCTGCCAATGCGGGCCGCTTTAGCGGTGTGGGCATTGCCAGCGCCGTGAACGCCGGTGCACCTTATACTGATGTAACCGATCTGAACATTGGCATCCAGTCGCGGCCCATGACAGATGCCGTATTTACCGCTCTTCCCAGCCGCCCGGTAGGCACATTCTGGAACATTGACAATGACGACCAACTGCTGAGTGGCATTGATGCCGAAGATGGCGTGCTGGAAGCTAACACCGGCCGCACATTCCGGATCCTGTCTAACCCCACAGTGCCGCCCACAGTGCCCGGTGGTACCCCGCTGGTAGTGCGCCTGGCATACGATTTTACAGGCAATGGTCCCGATGCCGGCGATATCATTGACGCCAGCGCTGACCCCGACGACAACGTGTTTGTAAACAATCCTAACTACGACCGGATGCGCCTGTATGTGTACTTCCAAAGCGGTGTTGGCAGCTACAATGGTTCATTTGCCTACAGTGCAGTGGATGGCGCCAGTGCCAGCAGCAGCACACCAGCTTTGTACTCGTTTACTGCTGTACTACCCATTAATGGTCTTGAACTTTCGGGTAGCTATACTGCTGGTAAATCGAGCTTGCAGTGGACTGTAAAGAACATCGACGATGCCGAATACTTTGTACTGGAGCGCAGCAACACCCCCGGCAACTTTAAGCAGGTGCATGTAGCCCAACTGAATGGCACTCGCTACAGCTTTACCGACAATATGCAAGGCTTTAGCGGCAACGAAGCTTACTACCGGGTAAAGCTGGTTCGTAAAAACGGCACCGTATCGTACAGCAACGTACTGAGCCTGAAGATGGCTGCCATCAGTGGCCTGCAACTGGCGCCTACCCTGGTGCGCACCGATCTGCAAGTACGGTTTAACAATGTGCGCCAGCAAGATGTGCAGATCAGGGTAGTAAACATGGCCGGCCAGGTAGTAAACGTGCAAAAGCAAAACGTAGGCAGCGGCAATATTTCGCTGAACCTGGGTGGCTTTGAGCGCCTGCCAAACGGCACCTACACTGTACAGGTATTTGCCGGCACGTCGGTACAACAAGGCAAGATTGTCGTTCAACATTAATGTTGTGATAGGTTCTAAGGATTACAGCGCAGAGCTGCCCACATGGGCAGCTCTCCTGTTTTTTAGGCCTGGCGGCCGATGAATAGAGGGCCAAGGGGTAAAAAAAAGGAATTTCCGCAAACACTTAAATAACTAATAATCAATAACTTACAAAATTGCATGTAGACAAAAATTGACAAATGTCAAATGCTCACACCATCGATGTTGGAAAATTAAAGTTGCACCTTATTTTTACATCAGGAAATCAGAGAACACCCTAACCCTCGGTATCCTACCCCGTCTTCCGCGGTACAACAAAGGCCCAGCCTACCCCAAACCCTGTTGACCCGAACCTGTACCCGCGAAGAGTTTCAATTTGAGAATGTAACATTAAAAAGCGACGGAGAAAGACGTCTGACGTCCGGCATCTGTCACCCGAACTTGTTATCGATTAACCCCCGATAAGACCCCCTATTTAAACCCTGAACCCAACACCAACACAAGACCCACAAACCCCCTTAAACAAACCCCTGAAACAGAATCCAATGGCGGGCATCCTAACCCGGACCCGCCGTTGATTCTGGACCCTGAAAAGCCTTAAACCCCCACTAGTGACGCTGCCCCTGCAAGCAGCGCCTGATGCCCGATGTATGTGGCAGGTTTACAGATTTTTTTGGGTAGCAAAGAACCAAGTGCCAGTCAACCCTAGTATCTGAATAAATCCTAAACCTGAAACAATGAAACAGTTTTACGCATGCGTGTTGCTAGTGCTGCTGCTTCCTGCAGTTGCCGCCACGAGTTTTGCGCAATCTTCCTGCAACCCCACCATTACCAACTGCAGCCCTGCCAACGTGTTGTACCGTGCTTTTGAAGCCAGGTGGAAAGGACTCAACAACAACAACGGCGTAAACACCGCCTTGTACCTGGGCAATAACAACATGGGCAGCGGTGGTACCAACCGGGTAGAAACCAATGGTAATGGCCTGTACACCAAGCCCGGCACCACAGCCATTAGCTTTAGCTACAGCACCACGGCAGACCAATTGGTAGCTACCGTAGGCACCCGCACCGTTACTTACACCAACATTAGTACCCGGGCCACCGGTAATATGGCGGTGCTCAACTTCATGCACATACAGCTGCGCTCTGGCACCAGCAGCGCACACACTGGTACCGTACAACTGAACAACATCACACTCAACAGCACCAACCTTGGCAACATCAGCGTGCCGGCTAACAATACCAATAACTGGACCATCAGCAATTTTGACTTTAGTCAGTCGTTCACCTTCACAGCCAACATAGTGCTGGACAACGGCCTGCTTGGCAACAATGAAGGCGCTAAAGTGGACATTTGGGTAGGTAACAATAATGTATACCCCTGCAATGTGCCCGCGAATACTGCTTTCAGCGGTACCATTTGGTTCGACAAAAATGGCAACGGCGTTAAAGAAAGCTTTGAAACCGCCCCCGCCGGCTCCTACTTTGTAATAGCTAAGCACAGCAATGGCCCGAATGCCGGCAAAGTAGCTGCCAATACCACAATAGGCGCAGGCGGTGCTTACACACTGCAGCTGCCTAACTTCCTGGTACTGGATGGCACCAATTATGTGGACCCCACTTACGAAGTAAACGTGACCAACTTTTTGCCAGCTGTAGGCAGCAACTATGGCTCGCCCGCCAGCGGCGACCTGGGTGCACCCGCTGGTAGCAATCCTTATTATGTTACCAATCCGGCCAGCAGTGCCAATCCTGGTCCTTTTAACGAAATCGGTCGCTTTGATGTATTGGTTCAATCACCTTACACGGCTATGACCGACATGAATGCCGGCCTCCAATCGCCTCCCAGCACTGATGACGTGAATACAGCATTGCCAGCTCGGCCCGTAGGCACCTACTGGATGATTGACAACGACGATCAGGTATTGACCGGTATCGATTTTGAAGATGGCTTGTTTGAAAGCGGTCTCGGCAAAACATTCCGCATCTTGTCGAACCCAACCAACTCAGGCAGCATTGTTATTCGCCTGGCCTATGATGGAAACAACAATGGTCCGGATGCCAGCGATGTAATTGATGCCAGCGCCGATCCCGATGACAACGTATTCGTCGATATTCCAAACTACGATCGCAATAGGCTCTATGTGTTCTTCCAAAGTGGTACCGGCTCTTACACAGGCTCATTTGCCTACACTGCCGTAGACCAGGCTGGTGCTGCCAGCCCCACCGCAGCCCTGTACAGCTTCACTGCTTTGCTGCCTATCAATGGGCTAGATCTTTCGGGCAGCTATGCCGGTGGCCGTGCTACCCTGCGCTGGACAGTGAAAAACATTGACGAAGCTGACCATTTTGTACTGGAGCGGAGCGTGGCTAATGGCAACTTTAAGCAAGTAGCCGTTACCCAACTGGCAGGCCTCAGCTACAATTTTGTAGATGAACTGCAAGGCTTTAGCGGTAGCGAAGCTTTCTACCGGGTGAAAATGGTACGCAAGAATGGCAACGTATCTTACAGCAACGTGGTAAATGTGAAGCTGGCTGCTATTGCCGGCATGCAATTCACACCCACCATGGTGCGCAGCGATCTGCAAATTCGCTTCAACAACCCGAAAACCCAGGACATCAATATTCGGGTGGTAAGCATGGGCGGTCAGATTGTAGCCAACCATCGCATGAACGCCAGCGCCGGCAATGTATCGCTGAACGTACCGGGCTTCGAACGCATCCCCAACGGCACATACACTGTACAGGTGTTTGCCGGCAACGATATTCAACAAGGTAAAATTGTTGTACAACATTAAACCCTGAACAACCCTCTCTGGACAAAAGGCCGCCCTTCTGGGCGGCTTTTTTTGTGCCACAAAAAACGGCTGCAATGTCGTTTGCCCCTAATTTGCTAACCACCCATATAGTGGTCGATTGCTATGCATTGGAAAGCATTTAAATACGCCTTGCCGCTACTGCTGTATATCAGCATTCAGCGTGCCATGCTCACTACTGGCTGGCAGGTTTTTCTGCCGGTGCTTATCGCCTTTGCAGCCCTGCCGCTGCTGGAGCTGCTGGTAAAGCCCGACCCGACTAATATGGATGCGGCCGAAGAAGCGATTGCCAAAGCAGATCCGGTTTACGATACGCTGCTCTACATCCTAGTACCGCTTCAATACTGGTCCTTGTATCTTTTTCTTTCACACATCGGTACCCAAAGTCTGACCTGGTGGGAGCAATTAGGTCGTGTATCGGCCATGGGCCTCGCCTGCGGTACATTCGGCATTAATGTGGGGCACGAACTGGGCCACCGCGTAAAGCCCTATGAACAATGGCTGGCCAAAGCCCTGCTACTCACTTCGCTGTACACGCATTTCTTTATTGAACATAACAAAGGCCACCATAAACACGTATCGACACCCGGAGACCCCAGCAGCGCACCGCTTGGCCTTAGCCTGTATGGATTTTGGTGGCGCAGCATTACAGGCGTGTACAGCGGTGCCTGGCGCATAGCTAATGAAGAATGCCGCAAGCACACCGGCCACGCATTTGGCTGGCGCAATGAAATGCTGCAATTACAGGTACTCTCGCTACTGTTCGTAGCAGCCATTGGCTGGTGGTTTGGCACAACCGCCTTGCTGTATTTTTTAGCAGCGGCTATAATGGGCATCCTGCTGCTGGAAACCGTGAACTACATAGAGCACTATGGACTGGCACGCCAGCAAACGGCACCCGGCAAGTACGAACGAGCCATGCCCTGGCACAGTTGGAATAGCAATCATGTTTTTGGCCGGCTTATATTATTTGAGCTGAGCCGCCATAGCGACCATCACTACCTGGCCAGCCGCAAATACCAGGTGCTCCGCCATCATGATGATGCGCCGCAGCTACCTACCGGCTACCCGGGCAGCATGTTGCTGAGTACAATTCCGCCACTGTGGTTTGCAGTCATGCACCGGCAAATGAAAAAGTATGAGCAACTACAGCCTGCTGCTATTACTTAACTAAAAGCTCCGCTGTACCAGTTAGTGCAGCGGAGCTTTTTGATTGCATTTATCGAGCTTTTACAAGCGGCCGTCCCGAATTTCTTCTACTACCGCTGGGTCAAGCAGGGTACTGGTGTCACCCAGGTTGCCCAAATCGTTCTCTGCTATTTTTCGCAGGATGCGCCGCATGATTTTGCCACTGCGTGTTTTGGGTAGCCCCGGTACAAACTGAATCTTATCGGGCTTGGCAATGGGCCCGATGATGCGGGTGACGGTTTGCAGAATATCTTGTCGGGTCAGGTTTTCATCTTCGTGAAAGCCCTGATAGATGATGTAAGCATAAATGCCTTGCCCTTTGATATCATGCGGATATCCCACCACGGCGCTTTCTACTACGCCGGCGTGCATATTGATGGCATTCTCCACCTCAGCGGTTCCAATGCGGTGACCGCTCACATTGAGCACATCATCTACACGGCCGGTAATGCGGTAGTTGCCGTGCTCATCTCGCAGGCAACCATCACCGGTAAAGTACAAATGCTCGTAGGCTGAAAAATAAGTTTGCCGGCAACGCTCATGATCGCCCCAGGTGGTGCGAAGCATGCCTGGCCAGGGAAACTTGATGCACAGGTTGCCGCTGGACTTGAGACCGTTGCCCTCGGGCTGTTCTACATACACACCATCGGCTGCCGCGTCGCCATTGGGTACCGGCTTCCCGTTTTCATCTACCAGCAGCGGCTGAATGCCGGGCAAGGGCAAAGTGGCAAACGTAGGCTTGGCCGGCGTTATACCTGCCAGGTTGCTGATCATGATGCCGCCTGTTTCAGTTTGCCACCAGGTGTCTACAATCGGGCATTTGCCTTTGCCCACATTTTCATCGTACCAGTGCCATGCCTCGCTATTGATGGGCTCACCTACCGTACCCAGTACTTTCAGCGAGTCCATCCGCTTGCCGTGCAGCGGCCCTTCACCAAAGCCCATCAGGCTGCGAATGGCGGTAGGTGCAGTGTATAGAATGTCTACACCAAACTTTTGCACGATATCCCAAAAGCGGCCTGCATCGGGCCAGGTGGGTATGCCTTCGAACATGAGCGAAGTAGCGCCCGATAAAAGCGGACCATAAACAATGTAACTGTGGCCTGTTATCCAGCCAATATCGGCCGTACAAAAATGCACCTGACCACGCTGGTACTGAAATACGTTCAAAAACGTATAGTTGCTCCAAACCATGTAGCCAGCGCAGGTGTGCACCACTCCTTTTGGCTTGCCGGTGCTGCCGCTGGTGTACAAAATAAACAGTGGGTCTTCTGCATCCATGGCAGCTGCCGGAAAATCAGGATTACCCATGGTCTCTACTTTCTTGATCTCGTCTTCCCACCATACATCGCGGCCTTTGATCATGCTCACGGGAGTTCGGGTATGCGTACATACAATGATGCGCTTCACGCTGGGACAGCCAATCATGGCATCATCAATGGTGCTTTTCAGCGGAATCACTTTGTTTCCCCTAAAAGCACCATCGCAGGTGATGACGCAAGACGCCTGTGCGTCCTGTATGCGATCGGCAATACTTTGGGCACTAAAGCCACCAAAGATGACCGAATGAATGGCCCCTACCCGGGCGCAGGCCAGCACCGAGATCACCAGTTCAGGAATCATACCCATGTATATGCAAACCCGGTCGCCTTTCTTAACCCCATTGTTGCGCAGCACATTGGCAAACTGCAGCACCTTGTGGTGCAGATCTTTATAGGTAAGAATGCGGTGATGATCTTCCGGATCGTTGGGCTCCCAGATGATAGCTGGCTTATCGCCCAGCGAAGCCAAATGACGATCGAGACAGTTCTCCGTGATGTTGAGCTGACCACCTTTGAACCACTCCACTTTCGGCTCACTAAAATTCCAATCCAGCACCTTGTCCCATTTCTTTTTCCATACAAAATGCTCGGCAATGCCGCCCCAGAAGCCCTCGGGATCGGTCACGCTATAGTCATAGGCCATTCGGTATTGGTTGAGGCTCCTGATCTGATACGGAACAGACATGTGGCAATCGTTTTAAGGTAAATTGATACTGCTAAAGTAAAAGAAGGCTTTGAGGGGTAGCCGTATTTGTTTGCTAAAAAGGTATATTTATGCTCATTAAGTATAGGCCCTTTAAAAACCAGCCGTATGAAGACTATTTGCTGCCCTAAGTGCAAAAGCGAAGAATACGCTAAAAGTGGCGTGGTGAAAGGCAGACAGCGCTTCAGGTGCAAACAATGCGGGTACTTCTTTACAGTGTTTAAAGAAGGGAAAAGCATTGACCCCTACTATGTGGTAAAAGCCCTGCAACTATACATAGAGGGAGTGACCCTGCGGGAAATAGAAAGGATATTGGGCGTGAGCCATGTAAGTGTCATGAACTGGGTGCGCCAATACCAAATCAGCCGGCCGGTGCACCTCGACTATCATCCCACCTACAAAGTATTGTCGCACAAAGAGTTGATTGACTTTTTAGGCGATCGGGAGCAGCTACGTTCGGCGGGCTTTATGATAACTGAATTGGGCGACAAGTTCATGGTGATAAAATGGGAGCGATTTCGGAAGCCCGGTTTATAAAACCTATACTGCTTTGCAGCTGTATACCTCTCACTTTTTCCGCAATTGTTTTGGCTCCAATTTGGTGTTCGCTTAAAACGAACGCCAGCCAATGAACAAACAACCAACTAACAAAGGCAGGTATTGGCAATGGATGCTACTACTTGTCTGTATGGCCGCCTGGGCAATGCAAGGTCTTGCCCAAGGATCCGAGACTTACGGCAGCGGCCTCAAACTAAACCTCGACAGCACCGGCAAACGCTACATCCGATTCATTACATGGAATCAGATTTGGATGCGTAGCACCAACAACAACCCCGGCTCGCTGGTAAATGGACAGGTGAGCAACAACACCTGGGATGTGGGTGCCCGCCGACTCCGCTTTTTGGCCTATGCCCAAATCACCCCCCGCTACCTCATTCTTACTCACTTCGGTATCAACAACCAAACATTTGCCACCGGCGGCGGATCGGGCACAAGCGGTACCGGCGGATACGGTGCCGGCAAAAAACCGCAGCTCTTTTTTCATGATGCATGGAATGAATACGCCGTCATTCCGGCGGTACATCCCAAAACCGGCAAGAAAAACAAGTACAACTTATACCTCGGCGCCGGCCTGCATTACTGGTGGGGTATCAGCCGCATTTCATCGGCCTCTACGCTCAACTTTCTCACCATCGATGGGCCTGTGTTCAACTGGCCGCTGGTTGAATTCAGCGATCAGTTTGTGCGGCAGTACGGCCTGTACGCAAAAGGAAAGCTGGGCAAGCTGAACTACAGCATGCACCTGAATAAGCCGTTTGCTACCAACAACACGCCAGGTAACCCCGACCCGGTAAAAGGCCCTGTAGCCGTGGACAATAATGGCGATGCCAAACCCGCTATCGGAGGCTATTTCGACTATCAGTTTTTTGATCAGGAATCGAACCTGCTTCCGTTCAGGGTGGGCACCTACATAGGCACCAAGCGTGTTCTCAATGTGGGCGCTGGCTTTTACCACAACGCCAATGGCACCATGAGCCGCACAGCCGCCAGCAGCAATAGCATGGCTAAGCACGATATCACGTTGCTGGGGGCTGATGTTTTTGCCGACCTGCCCATTGGCAACAAGCAAAAAAACATGGCCATCACTGCCTATTCGGTATTCTACAATTACAATTTTGGCCCCAACTATCTGCGTACCATCGCCATCATGAACCCGGCCACAGGCCTGGACCCTGCGCTGGATGCAGCAGCCAAAACCCTGAACGGCGCCGGCAATGGCCGCATGTTTGTAGGCACCGGTAATATCTGGTATACCCAAGCCGGCTTGCTACTGCCCAAAGGAAAAAATGGTAAAATGCGCATCCAGCCATTTGCAGCATATACCTACAAAAAGTTTGATGCACTCGACCAGGCCGGTCACTACTTCGATGCGGGTGCCAATTTCTTCATTGATGGACACCACGCCAAAATAACCCCGCAATACAGCACCCGGCCGCTGTACTATAATGTAAATGGCGAACGAAAAATAAACGGTACCCGCGGCGAATTCCTGCTGCAATTTCAAGTGTACCTCTGAAAACCGGTTTGCAATCAATACTCTTCATCATTTCAAGCAATACAAACATGAATACAAACACTGAACCTGGTCTGTACAAATCGACCATGAACGGCAAAGCCAACAACGAAGCCGCGCCAAAGGGCATCGGTTTCATCATTGGCGCCTCCTCGGTAGGCACCCTCATTGAGTGGTACGACTTCTACATCTTCGGCATGCTGGCCACCATCATCTCCAAGCAGTTTTTTCCCGAAGACAGTGGTACCTCTGCCCTCCTCAGTACGCTGGCCATTTTCGCGGCGGGCTTTATTGTACGCCCATTTGGCGCACTCGTATTTGGCCGTCTCGGCGACCTTATTGGCCGCAAATACACCTTCTTACTTACGCTGGTGCTGATGGGGGGCTCTACTTTCCTTATTGGACTGGTACCCGGCTATGCTACCATTGGGTGGGCTGCACCGGCACTCGTACTCATTTTGCGCCTTGTACAAGGCCTGGCACTGGGTGGCGAGTATGGTGGTGCTGCCACTTATGTGGCCGAGCATGCACCGGCCCACCGCCGTGGCTTCTGGACCAGTTGGATTCAAACAACGGCCACCCTCGGGCTCTTTCTGGCACTAGGCGTCATCATCCTTATTCGCCAAAGCCAGGGAGTAGAAAACTTTGGTGCAGAATGGGGTGGCTGGCGTATACCCTTCTGGATCTCGCTGGCGCTGGTAATCGTTTCTGTTTTCATTCGTATGCGCATGAGCGAATCGCCACTGTTTGCCAAACTGAAGCACGAAGGCAAAACAAGCACCAACCCATTGAAAGAAAGCTTTGGCCACAAAGCCAACTTTAAAATGGTACTACTGGCGCTATTTGGCGCTGTCATGGGCCAGGGCGTTGTATGGTACACCGGCCAGTTTTACGCACAAAGCTTTATCGAAAACGTGTGTAAGATCGACTTTGTGCAAAGCCGCAACATCATCATCATTGCCATCGCTATGGCTACGCCATTCTTTGTCATTTTCGGCTCTCTCAGCGATCGCATTGGCCGCAAATGGATCATGCTCACAGGTATGTTTTTAGGCGTGGTGAGCTACTGGCCTTTGTTTCAAAAAATGTACAGCATCACCGATGCCAACGAACGCACGGCAATGATTGATGCCGGCAACAGCAGCGCCAGTGAACGTACGGCTCACTTCGATGCCAAGCACCCCGATCGCCTGCTCCTAAAACAAACATTCACCACTGCCTATACCGATGGATCGGTATTTAAAAACACAAAAACTGATACAGTAAAACTGGCATCTGGCTTCACTCCTGCCAATAAAACACTCAGCATCACGGTACCCGCGGCCGATGGCAGTACAGAGGTAATCACCGCGCCGCTCAACGCCGGCAAAGGCACTACCCTGTCGGATGGAAGCACTACGGTAAATGCCCTCAGCAAATCGGCCAAAGCCAGCGAATCCGTAGAAAAGAATATGGGCAGTAGTGTATACTGGCAACTTATTTTCATTGTGTTTGTGCAAATCATTTTTGTGACCATGGTGTATGGCCCCATTGCAGCTTTCCTGGTTGAAATGTTCCCCACCAAAATCCGTTACACGTCGATGAGTTTGCCCTATCACATCGGTAATGGCGTATTTGGCGGCCTTGTTCCGTTTTTGGGTACGCTCATCGTGGAGTTTACCAAAACCGCCGATAAGCCGGCGGGCAATCCGTTGGCCGGGCTCTTGTATCCCATCGGAGTAGCCGCAGTGTGCTTCATTATTGGTGCACTGTACCTGCGAAACAAAATCGATCAAGACGTAATGGACTAAACCCGTATTCTCGTTTCACTTTCAAACTTCAGTATCATGAACGCAATTAAAAAATATCTCGGGCTGGTTTGGATGGCCATGGCACCCGCCCTCATTATTTTCCTCGCCTGGCAGGCTTTTGAAAAAATAAGCGCCGCCAGTGCCGCCACCAAGGCCAACACTACCCTGCAGTGGTCTATCATCCTTGTCATTTTTGTACCCATCTGTGTAGGCTTCTTCATTTTTGGCATGTATGCGTGGTACAATGAGTATGCGCACCTGCCCGAAAGCAGTGCCGAGATAACCGACTACGACGACGACCCGCTGGCATAAGCCAACGCTGCATCCAACAAATCGCTCCGCTTTGATGCGGAGCGATTTGTTTTTTAGCCAAGTAGCCCGATAAAGTCCTTGGCGATCAGTTGTCCACTATTGGCAGCAGCATTCCTCAACACTGTTTTGGCGCAGCCCTGGCCTGGCCGTATTTTCAGAAAAGTGAACAATATATCCGATGCCTAAAGGACCACGTACCCGACAACTACTCATGATAGCAGGCCTTCTACTGCTATTCCTATCATATCCGCTCATCAGCATTTTTAACCGGCCGGTTTTTGTAGCCGGCATTCCGCTGTTGTACCTGTACGTATTTGTAGTATGGATAGCAGCAGTAGTAATGCTGGCCCTCTCCTATCGCAGACATCTACCCTCACACAAACACAACGCATGACCGGCTGGATCATAATTGTGGTATGTGTGCTGTACCTGCTTCTGCTTTTCTTCATTGCTACCTGGGCCGAAAAAAGAAAGCAGATAAACCGCAGCCTCATCAACAACGGGTGGGCGTATGCCCTCAGCATGGCAGTATACTGCACTGCATGGACCTTTTACGGCAGCGTGGGCCGCGCCGCCTCAGGTGGCATCGGTTTTCTTACCGTGTACATCGGCCCTACCATCATGGCGGCATTATTTTGGCCGGTGCTACGCAAAATGCTGCGCATCAGCAGTACCATGCGAATTACTTCGCTGGCCGATTTTATCAGTACCCGCTATGGCAAAAACTTTTCGGTCGCCGTCATTGTCAGTTTGTTTGCGGTAGCAGGTCTCATTCCCTACATCGGGCTGCAGCTCAAAAGCATCACCAGTAGCTTTGAAATACTGTCGGGCAATGCCGGCCCTGGCCATTTACAAAATGGCAGTCTCATAGCAGTGGGCATAACAATCGTACTCACTGTTTTTACCATCCTATATGGCGCCCGCAGTGTAGATACCGCCGAAAAGCACGAAGGCCTCATCAGTGTGATTGCATTCGAATCAATCGTCAAACTCATCGCTTTTCTTGCTATTGGCATATTCACTACCTATTTCCTGTTCGATGGCTTTGCTGATATCTTTAAGCGAATGGCTGCGCAGCCAAACAGTACCGCCTTGTTTACAATAGGTGGCGAGCACGGCATGTACGAGTGGGTAAGCCTTACCATCTTGTCGGGTCTGGCCCTGCTGCTGCTGCCCAGGCAGTTTCAGATAGGCGTGGTAGAAAATGTGCATGAGAATCACATCCGCAAAGCGTCGTGGATGTTTCCGGCTTATCTCATCCTCATCAACCTGTTTGTACTGCCCATCGCGTTTGGCGGTCATTTGCTTTTTGCCGGGCAGCCGGTAGATGCTGACAACTACGTACTGGCCATCCCGCTACAACAAGGGCAACCGCTACTGGCCACCCTTACATGGCTGGGTGGCTTTGCGGCTGCCACCGGCATGATTGTGGTAGAAACGATTGCCCTCAGCATCATGATCAGCAACAACCTGGTACTGCCGCTGCTGGTAAAGAAAGTACAGCACGAACGGCAGGCAGACCCTTCCTTTCAGCCCCGTATTCTACTCATCCGCCGCATCATTATTGCATTCGTGCTCACCATGGCACTGCTGTACAGCAAAACGGTGGGGCAGCACCTTTCACTGGTATCCATCGGGCTCATTTCGTTTTGTGCCGTAGCGCAGTTTGCACCTGCGGTACTCGGTGGCATGTTTTGGAAAGAAGGCAATAAAAAGGGCGCCATCACCGGCATGATCATCGGCTTTCTGATATGGGGCTACACACTGGTACTGCCGGGCATGTGGCCCGAGGCGGCGTTTGTGCAGCATGGGCCATGGGGCCTTGGGTGGCTACGCCCCTACGCTTTGCTCGGCTTGTCGGGCCTCGATCCCATTGCGCATGCTTTTACCTGGAGCATGATGGCAAACGTACTACTATATATCACGGTATCTATGCACAGCAAAGCCAGCGCACAGGAGCAATACCAGGCCGAACTATTTGTAGATGTATTTAAGCACAGCCGCACCCAGCAAGGTGTACAACCCTGGCAGGGTAAGAGCAGTGTGGCAGAACTGCAGCAGCTACTGAGCACTTTTATTGGCGCCGACCGAAGCAGCAACCTGCTGCAGGGCTACGCACAGCGGCAGGGCATCGCCATACATCCGCAGCAGCCCGCCGATGGGCGACTTGTCGCATTTACCGAGCGAATCCTGGGTGGTATTATCGGTACCGCATCAGCCCGCATACTCATCGGCAGCAGTGCCAAAGAAGAAGAGATCAACCTGGAAGAAGTGCTGAACATCCTGCGAGAAAATCAGCAAACTATTGAAACCAATAAAGAACTGCGCAAACGATCGGCAGAACTAAGCAAAGCTACCCGACAGTTAGAAGCAGCCAATGCACAGCTACAGGCCCTCGACCAACTGAAGGATGAATTTTTATATACCGTCACCCACGAGCTACGAACGCCGCTGACCAGTGTACGGGCACTCAGCGAAATACTGCACGATAACCCCGATCTCGACGAAGAACAACGCCAACACTACCTGTCGGCCATTACCAAAGAAACCGAACGACTCAGCCACCTGATCACACAGGTGCTGACACTCGAAAAGTTTGAATCGGGGCGCTACCGGCCACATCTCAGTGCTACCAACCTGGCCCAGCTGCTAACTGAAGCGGTAGAGGCGCTACGCCCGCTGGCTGGCGAGAAGCAATTGAACATTCACCTGCGCATGGCCGATACTCAGGTGTTGGTGCAGGCCGACCGCGATCTGCTACTGCAGGTATTGTACAATTTGCTGGGCAATGCCATCAAGTTTGCCCGCCAGCACATAGAAGTGCAGCTGGTAGCAGGCGTAAGCGAGTGGCAGGTATGGGTAAAAGATGATGGCCGCGGCGTTCCGGCCGACGAGCAAGCCTTCATCTTCGACAAGTTTTTTCAGGCCCGCCACCAAACCCTCAAAAAGCCCGAAGGCAGTGGCCTGGGCCTTGCCATTTGCAAAAAAATAATTGAACTGCATGGCGGCGACATTGCAGTAGAAAGCCATGAGGGCCAGGGTGCGGCATTTGTGTTTAGCATACCCGCCTCGTGACAACGTGGTAAAGCCAGCGCAAAGTGACCCAGTCCCTACCTTTGTGGGGTGCGTAGAAGATAGAGAGGCACCACACCGCATCATGGCAAACAGCACAGCCCGCATATTGGTAGTAGACGACGATCCGTATATTCTGATGTCGCTTGAATTTTTGATGAAAAAAAGCGGCTTTGATGTATTGGTGGCCCGAAATGGCACCGAGGCGCTACAACTGATCAATGAACATCGGCCCGATGTAGTGCTGCTCGATATTATGATGCCCGATGTAGATGGCTACGAAATATGCACCCACATCAGGCAGCAGGCCGCATTGGCCGCCACCAAAGTGGTATTTCTATCGGCCAAATCCGGAGATGCCGATATCCGAAAAGGCCTTGAACTGGGGGCCTCTCTTTACATCACCAAACCCTTCAGCACCCGCAAGCTGGTCAGCCAAATCAAAGAGCTGGTAGACGCTGCCTGATCCCTGTTTTACAAGTTTGGTTATTTGGTATAGTTTATGCGCAAAGGCTGTATTTGGGTGGTACCTTACAAGTCCTTAAAACACTTGCCATGGGATACCAAGCATTGTATGCGGCCAGCATGGCCGACAAGGCCGCTTTTTGGGCCGGGCAGGCACGCCAGCTTGCCTGGAAACGCTTTCCCGACAACATTCTCAGCCAAAATGATCAAGGCTTCACCCAATGGTTTGCCGATGGCGAACTGAACATGTGCGAACTGGCGGTGGACGTGCACGTGGCTGCCGGCCGTGGCCAGCAAGCAGCCCTCATTTACGACTCACCGGTCGCCCATTCAAAAATGGTCATTACGTATAGCCAGCTGCAGCAGCAGGTAGCCCGCCTGGCAGGTGGACTGCTTGGTATGGGCCTCGCCAAAGGCGATAGCGTAGTGATATACATGCCCATGATACCCGAAGCCGTGTACAGCATGCTGGCATGCGCCCGCCTCGGCATCATTCACTCCGTGGTGTTTGGTGGCTTTGCCCCCCACGAGCTGGCTATTCGTATCGAAGACATTCAACCAAAAGCTATACTGACCGCCAGCTGCGGCATTGAGTTTGAAAAAGTAATCCCCTACAAGCCGCTGGTAGACCAGGCCATTCGTGAATCGGCGTACAAGCCGGCACATGTGGTGGTTTACCAACGGCCGCAACTGCAGGTTAGCGTAGACCACGACCACGATTTGGACTGGAACGACTTGCTGCAGCATGCCGAGCCTGCTGCGCCGGTACCGGTACCGGCTACCCATCCGCTGTATGTGCTGTACACCAGCGGTACCACCGGCCGGCCCAAGGGAATAGTACGTGATACCGGTGGCTATGCCACGGCTCTTTACTTTAGCATGAGTGCGGTATACGGCATGCAGGCAGGCGATGTGTTTTGGGCAGCCAGCGATGTGGGCTGGGTGGTAGGCCACAGCTACATGGTATATGGCCCGCTGCTAAAAGGATGCACTACCGTGCTGTATGAGGGCAAACCCATCAAAACGCCGGATGCCGGCGCCTTTTGGCGGGTCATCAGCGAGCATCGGGTGAAAGCGCTTTTCACGGCGCCTACTGCCATCAGGGCCATCAAAAAAGAAGACCCGGACGGCGAATTGCTGGCAGGCTACGACCTGACCTGCCTGGAACGGCTGTTTTTGGCTGGCGAACGATGCGACCCGCCCACGCTGCACTGGGCGGAACATATGCTGCACATACCGGTAATAGACCACTGGTGGCAAACGGAAAGTGGCTGGCCCATGCTAGGCATTATGATGGGTGTGGAGCCCCTGCCGGTAAAGGCTGGCAGCGCCGGCAAGCCCGTTTGCGGCTATGAAGTAGCCATACTGCACGACGATGGCAGCCCTTGCCAGCCGCACGAAGAAGGCCTTGTAGCGGTGAAACTGCCGCTACCGCCGGGTACCCTTGCCACGCTTTGGAACAATGACGAAGGCTATCGCCAAAGCTACCTGAGCCAGCTGCCCGGCTACTACCTCACCGGCGATGGCGGCTACTACGACGAGGATGGCTATTTCTACATCATGGGCCGGGTAGATGATGTGATAAACGTAGCGGGCCACCGTCTGAGCACGGGCGAAATGGAGGAAATGGTAGCTGGCCATCCGGCTGTAGCCGAGTGCGCTGTCATTGGCATTGCCGACGACCTGCGGGGCCAACGCCCGATCGCCCTGGTAGTGCTCAAAGATGGGCAAACCATTCACGAAGCCGATTTGGAAGACGAGCTGGTGCACCTGATACGGGAGCAAATTGGCGCCGTGGCTTACTTCCGCAATGCGGGAGTGGTAAAGCGCCTGCCCAAGACCCGCAGCGGCAAAATTTTGCGCAAAACACTGCGCCAAATGGCCGACGGCGTGCCGTTTAAAACCCCGTCCACCATTGATGATCCCGCCATTTTGGATGAAATAAAAGACCGGCTGCGGGATCGTCAGTTGGGCAATGCCTTTATTGAGCTGGTGTAAAGCCGGCAAGTTTTGGCAAATGCTTTGCCCGCCGGCACAGCGGCCAGCCATTATCTTGCAGGCATGTCGATAGAGGTACAGCAACTGCGCAAGGAATATGGCAGTCAGGTAGCGGTGAACGATGTATCGTTTACTGCGCCGCGTGGCAGCATCACCGGCTTTTTGGGGCCCAATGGCGCCGGCAAAAGCACCACCATGAAAATGATCACCGGCTACCTGCAACCCGATGGCGGCGAGGTACTGGTAGACGGCGTATCGGCCACCCGGGAGCCCCTGCGCACCAAGCGCATGATAGGCTACCTGCCCGAAAGCAACGCCTTGTACTACGATATGTATGTGCGGGAGTACCTGCAGTTTACCGCCAGCCTGTACCCCCAGCAGCGCCCCCTGCGCCAGGCCATCGAAGAAACAATAGAGCTGGTAGGCCTGGGCCCCGAGGCCCACAAGAAAACCGGCCAGCTTTCCAAAGGCTACAAGCAACGGGTAGGCCTGGCCGCCGCCATCATTCACCAGCCCAGTGTGCTCATACTGGATGAACCCACCAGCGGCCTCGATCCCAACCAGATTGTGGAGATCAGGCAGGTGATACGGCAGCTGAGCCAGGAGAAGACCGTATTGCTCAGCACCCACATCATGCAGGAGGTGGAAGCCATTTGCCAGCAGGTGGTCATCATCAACAAAGGGCAGGTAGTAGCCAACCAAAGCCTGGCCGAGCTGCAGCAAATGCAACAGCGCCCGGGCTTGCGGGTCAGCTTTTCCGATGTATTGGAAGCCGAATGGCTGATACGCCTGCCAGCTATAGCGCAGGCCGAAAAAATAGACCGGCTGAGCTGGCAGGTAACGGCCGATGATACCCAGGCTGCCAGCCAGCAACTGCTGCAAATGGCCGCCGAAGCCAATGTTCGCATAACCTCGCTGCAAGAGGGCGCTTCGCTCGAAGATTTGTTTCGCCAACTTACCACGCAGATTGAACAAGCAGGCAAATAAGACAAAAGCATGTCATTTTTCCGTTGGCATTGTAGTGCCCAACACGGAAATTTGTGAGCCTTTTCGGAAAAGGCAGCAAAGCAATCGAAATCATCATTTTTCACTTAAAAAGCATTAGAGATTATGCCTTACATCGCAAACATTCATGCCCGCCAAATACTGGATAGCCGCGGCAACCCCACGGTAGAAGTAGATATTTTGACCGACGAAGGAGCACTGGGCCGTGCTGCCGTACCCAGCGGCGCCAGTACCGGCATACACGAAGCCGTAGAACTGCGTGACAACGACAAGAAGAAGTACCTGGGCAAAGGCGTACTGAAGGCCGTGAAAAATGTAAATGACGTAATAGCCAACGAACTGCTGGGTTGGGATGTAAGCGATCAGACCGGCATTGATAACCTGATGCTGCAACTGGACGGCACTGCCAACAAAAGCAAACTGGGCGCTAATGCCATGCTGGCCGTAAGCCTGGCGGTGGCCAAAGCTGCCGCCGAAGAAAGCGGCCTGCCGCTGTACCGCTATGTAGGCGGCACCAATGCCAAGGTGATGCCCGTGCCCATGATGAACATTTTGAACGGCGGTGCGCATGCCGATAACAAAATCGATTTTCAGGAATTCATGGTCATGCCCATCGGCGCTGCCAGCTTTAGCGAAGGCCTGCGCTGGGGTACCGAAATTTTTCATGCCCTGAAAAGCACCCTGAAGAAAAAAGGCTTCAGCACCAACGTGGGCGATGAGGGCGGCTTTGCCCCCAATATCCAGAGCAATGAAGAAGCGATTGAAATAGTGCTGGAAGCCATAGCAGCTGCAGGCTACAAAGCCGGCACACAAATAAAAATAGCCATGGACGCTGCCAACAGCGAACTGTGGGATGCCAAGAAAAAGAAGTATGTATTTCACAAGAGCAGCGGCAAGGAAATGAAGAGCGAAGAGCTGGTGAAATACTGGGAAAAATGGGTGAAGCAATACCCCATTTGCAGCATTGAAGATGGCATGGCCGAAGACGATTGGGATGGCTGGAAAGCACTGACCGAAACCATTGGCAGCAAGTGCCAGCTGGTAGGCGACGACCTGTTTGTAACCAACGTAACCCGCCTGCAGCAAGGCATCGACAAGGGCATTGGCAATGCACTGCTGGTGAAGGTGAACCAGATAGGTACCCTGACCGAAACCATCAACGCGGTGACCATGGCGCAGCACGCCGGCTACAACACCATTATGAGCCACCGCAGCGGCGAAACCGAAGACACCACCATCGCCGACCTGGCGGTGGCGCTGAACTGCGGCCAGATCAAAACCGGTTCGGCCAGCCGTACCGACCGTATTGCCAAGTACAACCAGCTGTTCCGCATTGAAGAAATGCTGGAAGAGAGCGCCTACTACCCTGGCAAAAACCTGAAGTTCGGTAAGTAAATCAGCCGACCATTTTGGTACGATACAAAAAGCGCAGCCCCAAACGGCTGCGCTTTTCTATTATGGATAAGGACGCGTTCGCAAATCGTACAGCACAAAATGAAACCAGCTGCGCCTGCGGATACCGACAGAGCCAAACGTGTCAGCGATCTGGCGGCTCACATCTATAAACTTGATAGTTGCTACCCGGGAACTGCCTGTGATCACTTCACCAGTTGCTACACTCTGATCCCAACTACCATTGCCCACCGGCGTAATGATCAGCAGCATACTGTCTTTGTAATACTCATGCGGGGTCACCAGGTTTAGCTCGTACCAGTTGTCGGTGGTGTTGAACAGTACTGAAAAGTTGCCGCTGCCGTTCAGGATGTTCGCAAAACTATCGACCACACCGTATGCCAGCATGCGGGGCCCAAAGCTAATGGGCTCCCAGCGGCTGGTAGGCTGCCCGGGAATCAGCGCATTGCGAAAGCGGGTAAATCCATACAGCGTGTGCTCGGTAGTGTTGTAGATGATTTGACCTACCGTAGAGGGAGTATTCGCCGACATTTGCTCGGTAGTGAGGCGGGGTAATAGCAGCGGCCGGCTGTTGCCAAGGTCGAGAATAGAACCAGCATGTGGTGTACTGGTGCCAATACCTACGTTTTGAGACATGCCACTTAGTGCAGCGAGCATGAAAAAAACCAAGGGTACGAGCTTCATCATTGATAAGTTTTGCTGTCTTCCTGCCGAAACAACCGCAGGCCAGACCATTTGGCCCGGCGAAACCTTGAGGGGAGGGCGTTGGCCAATGTAGGCCCTTGGCTCGACATGCGCAAGCAGCCACCGGGCAATCCTGTTCAAATGTGGACAGAGACCTCACGTTTTGAATGTCGTTTCGTCTGAATTTTACACCCATGAAAGGTGTGTTCCTGTTTTTAAAAAATGCCATTTTCAACCGCTATGTGCTGGCTTTGGCCGCCTTTTTGGTGTGGATGGCCTTTTTCGACAAGAACGACTTTTTCACCCAGCGCCAGCGGGCTGCCGAGCTGGACGCCCTGAATGAAAAAATAGAGTACTACCGCCAGCAGATAAGCACCAGCCAGCAAGAGCTGCAGGCGCTGCAAAACGACCCCGGCACTCTGGAGCGCTACGCCCGGGAGAAATACTTCATGAAGCGCCCCAACGAAGACATTTACGTGCTGCCTGATGGCGCCGCCGCACCGGCGCCTGCCAAATAGCCCGGCAGGCAGGCAATATTTTTGCCAGCCCCTCGTTTTGGGTAAAGCTGAGACCGATGACCCATCGGCCTATTTTTTTACCCGAAAATTGATTGCATGGCCAATTTTACCCCTGAAGACCTCTTATTGTACCACTACCAGGAGCTGCCACCGGCCGACATGCAGCGCATAGCCGCTGCACTGGAATCGAACTGGCCCTTGCAGGAAAAATACCGGGTCATTACCGAAGCGGCCCGCCGGCTCGACCAATCGATGCTGCCACCAAGGCCCGAAACCATCCAAAAATTGCTGGAATACGCCGATGAGGCTGCTCGCAAGGCAGCACTCAGCTGAGGCAACTGCTATTTTTACGCCCGGCCAGCCATCTGGTTGGCCTGTATTTTGATACCAGGTGAAAGAGGCATGACTACGAAAGAGCGTTATGAGCAGGTGGTGCGGTATTTTGAAGCACACTATCCGGTGGCCGAAACCGAGCTGACCTACGGCAATCCGTTTGAGCTGCTGGTGGCCGTTATCCTGTCGGCTCAGTGCACCGATAAGCGGGTGAACATGGTGACGCCGGAGCTGTTTCGTCGTTTTCCCACGCCGCAGGCGCTGGCCGCTACCGATTTCGATACTTTGTTCCCGTACATCCAAAGCATTAGCTACCCCAACAATAAGACCAAACACCTGCTGGGCATGGCCCAACTGCTGTTGGACAAGTTTGGCGGTGAAGTGCCCATGACGGTAGAAGAACTGGTACAATTGCCGGGGGTAGGCCGCAAAACTGCCAATGTGGTGACCAGTGTGATAGACCAACAGCCCAACATGGCGGTAGACACCCACGTGTTTCGGGTAAGTGCCCGCCTGGGCCTGACCCGCCGGGCTACCACGCCACTGGCGGCCGAAAAACAATTGGTCAAACACCTGCCGGCCCAGCTCATTCACAAAGCCCACCATTGGCTGATACTGCATGGCCGCTATACCTGCCTGGCCCGCAAGCCGCAGTGCGACAAATGCGGCCTCACCTATTTGTGCCTGCACTACAAGCGGCAGGAAAAAGCTGCCGCCAGAACAGGCAAAACCAAAAGTTAAACATCAATATCCCCATTTTTACTTTATTTTCGTCATCCAGAATCGACTTATTGCGTTTTGAGCAAAGCCCCGTATTTCCGCTACTTACTAGCCATGCTGCTGCTGGCAAGCATTCATGTTTCGCATGGGCAGGGATACTTTTTCTATAGCAATGGCATTTATGAGCCCCCCATCGTGATCGAAGCCGGCATCACCGGCGGTATCATGAACGGGGTGACTGATATTCAGGGTAACCCACGTATTTACCACGGGCCATTTGCCGGCGTTACGCTTCGCAAAAGCAGCCTCACCGGCGGTTTGTACGTCATTGCCAACTGGAACAGCAAAATCGGCGTCAGGCTGGAAGCCAACATCGGGCGTATAGAAGGCTACGACAGCTTGCTGACGAATGCCACCGCACCCAGTGCCATTGGCCGCTTCGAACGCAATCTCAATTTCAGAAGCCCCATCCGCGAACTCAGCCTCGTGGGTGAGCTGCATATTCCACAAATACTTCGCGGCTACGATCGGGAACCCTACCGGTTGTCGCCCTACCTGCTGGGCGGCATCAGCTGGTTTTCATTTTACCCGCGGGCCTATACCGCCAATGGCTGGGTAGACCTGCCACCACTGCGGCTGGAAGGACAGGGATTTCGGGAATACCCTGACCGCAAGCCCTACCGTACCAACTCATTTGCTTATCCCATTGGCATCGGGTTCAAATACGATGTATCGCCCAAACTCACTGTTCGATTTGAACTGAGTAAGCGCACCGCCTTTACCGATTACATCGACGATGTATCGAAGGCCGAGTGGGTAGACCCCAATTTGTTTGCGCAGTACCTGACGCCCTCGCAGGCTGCACTGGCCCGCCAGCTATTCAACCGCAGCCTGATACATACGCCACCCCGCGATACGCGGCCGCGTGGCAATCCGCGGGAAAATGATGCCTTCTGGACGGCTACTTTCAAAATCGGTATCAACCTGAACCGCTCTGCCAGCAATAATGGCATTTTTGGCGGCAGCACCCGCCGCGATATGCTGAAGCGCCTACGCTGCGCCGGTTTGTAAATACGACTGCAAGTCTCGAACGTATTTTTCGAAGGCCGCAATGCCTGTATCGGTAATGCTGCACAGGGTTTGCGGATAGTTGTCTTTGAATTGTTTCTTCACCTGAATATAGCCGGCGTCTTTCAGCTTGTTGATTTGTACGCTCAGGTTGCCCGCCGTTGCATTCGTTTTTTCTTTCAAAAAAGTAAACTCCGCCTCCCGTACGCTGATGAGCAGCGACATGACGGCCAGCCGGAGCTGCGAGTGCAATATGGGATCGAGATCTTTAAACATTTGATCTAAGCGGCTTGCAGTTTGCGGCTTTTTACATACAGAATGATTCCGGGAATGAGCCAGGCACAAGTAGCCGACAGGGCCATGAGCAGCATATCGGTAGCCCGATCGGTATAAACGACAGCAATAGCGCTGAGCCAGCATACAATGCCACCTATGAGCATGGGCTTAAAGTTTTTGATGCCTGCACTAACGAGCGTAGGTATACCGTATACCATGAGCATAAAAGCCGAAGAGTAATCGGAATAGTAAATGGCCGGCCGGGCGCCCCCTGCAGCCTCTACAGCATCTTTGATGTCACCAAAAGCGGCGCTTACTGCATTGTTGGCATGCACGGTTAAAAAAATAGCAATGCCAAAACAGGTCCACACCCAATTCATGGCTGTTTCGTCGTAGCCCTTCACTTTGCGGCGGCGTCCTTCGCGTATACTCAGTATGATGGTGGGTACCACAGCCACCACCGTCAGTAACCAAATATCAAATGGTAGCTCGTACTTGTAATGGAGCTGCGCCCAGGTAGAAAGCGAACACACGGTGATGACCACCCCCCAAAGCATCGCCCCGGTACCCTTGTCGTGGTACGATGTTTTAGCCTTCTGGATCATGGTACTGATGACCTGCAGGCTCTCCAATTCACTCATTTGCTTTTCTTCCATTGTATCGTCGTTTTGCTAGTGCTGCAAAAGGGTGCGATACCGCCGACGCAGCAGATAGCCCGGCAATATCCAAGCAGCTGCTACCGCAGCCGATAAAAACAAATGCTGGTGCGCATAATCGGCAAACAAGCTGCCAATAGCCAGCAGGCCGCAAGCGGCACCGCCCAGCACCAGTGGCCTGAACCGCAGTACGATGCCACTAATGGTGGTGGGCATACCATACAGCACCAGCGTAAGCGGCAATATTGCCTGAAAAGCCTTGGCTTTGCCCAGTATCAGCCCATTCAAAAACATCATAGCTACAAATACCAGCCACACATAGCCGGTAATCTCCTCGGTGTAGGTACGTACCGTTTCGGTGTGCTGCTTTTTGCGCAGGTAAATCATCATGTACAGCCAGGGCACAAACGTGAGCATCCACAGCAACTGAGGCTTTGCAAGCAGCTGGTAGCGAATGATAAAAAACTGCGCCAGCGTAATAAAAAAAATAGACCAGCCCCATACCAGGTACAGGTGCCCGTTTTCCGAAAAACGGTTGCGGGCCTTGTTGATCATCGAATCTATCAACTGCAGGCTTGCTGCACTTGATAGTGTTTTATCCTCCATGGCTATTGCAACATTATGGTCGCCAAATAAAAACTAAACGGCAAGTGAAGGTAGCCGCCCAGCCACGTGGCTGGCGGCTACTTATACACAAGAATTTCCACTATTTGCCAGCAGTCCACTGCTGCAGCAATCCTTCGGCATAGGGCTTGCCCCAGGTAGGGTCCAGTTCGGTGGCGGGCTTAAAGGTCTCGTAGGCAGCAATGCCTTTCTTCAGCCACTCAATGCCGGCCTCTTTGCCACCCCCAAATGCCGGGGGCGTATAAAACAGCATTTGCGCCATTTGCACCATGGCCCTTGGATTGCTGGCGGGCTGTCCCTGCAGGGCTTGCTGCAGTAGCTGCGTGGCCTTGGGGCCCATCGTCATACCGCGGCTGCCATCTACCCGCATGCGGGCCGTCAGCACCATCGATTTCAAGGTCAGGATCTCAGAATTTTTCATGCCAGCAATGCTTTCGGCCAGCGCCAGCATAGCATCTGCTTTATCGCAGGTGGCATCTACTTCTTTCAGCTCCTGCATATAAAAGGCTTTCATCACCAGGGCATAGGCACCATAGTAGCCCGGTTGCCATTCGCCTTTTTCGGCATTGGCAATGCGCTCAAAAGAGTTGGCTACTTGCTGAAGGGCATCGGGTGTAGTGGCCGAGTCCAGCTGAGCCAGGGTCTTTTTCATGTAGCCCACATACTTTTCGTTTTGGGCATGGGCAGCCAGCAGCAGGCCGGCACTCATCATCAGTAGCAGCATCTTTTTCATAAACATGGTTTTTGTGGCGTGTGATTTATTTGAAAAATGGATAAGGAGAACGTGTTGAAAATGGCATCAAGGCTGTTGCTTCCGCTTGAGTTGCTCAAACTCTTTTTCGGTCGAGAAAAATTGATTGCCATGATAGGCCGAAGCATACTGAAACGCCAGGCCAAGACCCCAGCCCAGCATGGGCCATATAGGCCAGAAATAGCCGCGATAGCCGCCGTTGCTGAAGTACCAGATACCCACTAAAAAAAAGTTGACTAATACATAAGCAGTCAGGCTCTTTTTGAAAGCAGCCCGCTGGCGGGCCTGTTCCCAAAGTTGCTGGTCTTTTTGTGCGTCAGGTTGCAGGTTCATATGCGTTGGTTTTTGTAGAAGGTGAATGAATGAGGAACAGAAAAATCAGAGGTTGTTGTTGATAGCGTCCTGGGTACGATCGGTGCCCCAGCTGAGGAAAATGCCGAGAAATACAAACCGATTAGCAGGCGGTACTACCGCTACTTTGTTGCTGCCATCAAAGCTGTAGTTGTAGCCAAATACCTGCTTGCTGTTCAGCACATTGTTCATGCTGAAAACAATGACACCAAAGGCTTTGCCAATATTGGTGAGGTAGTTTACACTTACACTCAGGTTATTGAAAGCAATGGTCTTGCCGGCATCCTGCACCGTCCATTTTTGTTCTGTGCTGCTAAACGCCAGGTTGTAGTACGGCCGGCCGGTGGCAAACTGGTAGTTCAGGTTGAACTGTGTTTTCATTTTGGTGAAAAAGCGCTTCACCACCAGGTTGGCCGTGTGGTTGGCCGCAAAATTTGGTTGCATACTATAAGGAAAATTCAGGTAGTCACGCTTGGTATCGAGGTACGAATAAGTAATCCAGTAGTCGAAGTTTTTGAGACTGATTTTATCTCTCCAAAACAGCTCGAAACCGCGGGCATATCCATTGCCGCTAGCACTGGTGTCGGGCCAGGTCTTCAGCAGTTGCTTATAGCCCTTGTGAAACAGCTGCATCCGGAACACCTGGTTGACAGCAATTTTCTGATACGTCAGGATGTAGTGGTCGGCCCGCATTTGCGGCAGGTCTTGCTGCAGCAGCAAAAACTGGCTTTGGGGCTTTTGGTAAAAAATGCCATAGTCGGCCGTGAGCTGTGCGCTGCCACCCAGCTTGTAAGCCAGCGATGCACGGGGCGCCAGGTTGGTAGCATTCAGCAGGCTGCTGTGCTCGGCCCGCAGCCCGGCGCGGCCAGCCAGTCGGTTACTCAGGTACACATCGGCTTCGGCAAATACACTGCTGTAGTGGTCGGTTATTTGTGCCGTACGTCCATTAAAACTGCTGCGGTCTTTGCTGTACCAATACTCGCCGCCGGCTTTGATGCCGCTGAGGCCGGTGAGCTTGTACTCCAGCACGCTGCGGGCCTGCACCAGGGTACTGCGGCTATTCAGACCAAAGTTTTTGGCTGCTACGTACCACGGCAGTCCGCTGGTCACCGGTTGGTTGTTGCCATCCTGCACCGCCTGCGCAATGTTGTCGCGGTTGAGTGCATAGCTCAATCCTGCCTGCAGCTTCAGGCGATTGGCCAGGCGTTCGCGGTAGGCCAGGTTGGTGTAAATGTTGTCATTGTTCAGCGAGAAGGCATTCTTCAACTGCGTTTGGTCGATATCGGGATTGCGCAGGCCCAATTGCTGATTGGCGTAGCTGCCAAAAAACTTGAGCATGCCCGTAGCCGATGTTTTGATCCGGAAATTGGCATCGCTGCTGAAGATTTGCGGCGCCTGAAAATAATCGGGGCGCTGCCTGATTATTTTGAAGTAAGGCCCCAGAAAAGTGTAGCCTGCACTACCGCCCCAGCTGCTCTTTTTGTCTTTGGCCAGGTGCTGGTATTGGCCGCTGGCAAATATGGGCGACAAAGATGCGCTGGCAGCCGATCGCTCCGGCAGATCAATCGACTCCAGAATAAGGGCCGACGATAAAGCCTGACCGTACAGTGCCGAATAGCCGCCGGTGCTAAACACCGTGCCCTTGAACAGGAAGGGCGAAAACCGACCGCGGCTGGCAATATTGGGCGCCTGACCAAAAAACGGGTTGGGTACCGTGGTGCCATCTATAAACTGACGGGTTTCAAAGCCCTCTCCCCCACGTACAAATAGCTCAGCGCTTTCGCCCACCTGCTGGGTGCCCGGCAGGGTGCGCATGGCGGCTGCCACATCGGCATTGGCGCTGGCGGTGGTCACTATATCCAGCGGTTTCAGGGCGGTGGCCCGCTTGATGTCGCTGGCTTCAAAGCTGCCGGCCGTTATCACCACGGCGGTCAGCTCGTTCTGGTCTTCTTTTAGCTGCACCGCAAAGCTGAGAGGAGCGCCGGCGAGGTTCACCGGCTGCTCCCATGCTTTGTAGCCTGTATACGTAATGCTGAGGGTGTGATTGCCGGTTTCGGTAGTAGTAAACCGAAACTGGCCGAGGCTGTCGGTGCTGGTACCATCGTAGCTGTCTTTGATAGACACGCTGGCCCCGGAAATGGGCCGCTTGCGCTGATCAAGTACGGTGCCGGTGAGGGTGGTGGTTTGGGCCAATAGTGTGATGCTGGCACCGAGGATCGCTACGATTAGTGTGAGGCGTTTCATGTGTTTTGGTTCGTTGACAGGGCAAACATAGATCAGTTTATTTTATAAACCAAACTATGATACAAATTTTTTTATTGGAATTTTTCGACGCTGATTCCTGCGCAAGCGCAGCTTTTTTGGCGGGCATCCACTACCTTAACTATCCACCCCTTAAAAAAACAACGCCCATGAAAGTAGCCGACATCCTCAGCCGCAAAGGCAGCCAGGTAGTACAAATAGATCCGGCCACCCCGGTGATCGACGCATTGCGCCTGATGGCCGACCGCAATATTGGTTCGGTAGTAGTGGTAGCCCACGGCCAGTACCAGGGCATCGTTACCGAACGCGACTACTCCCGCAAAGTGATTTTGAAAGGGAAAAACTCGACCGATACCACGGCCGGCGAAATCATGAGTACCGACCTGCCCAGCCTGAGCCCGGCCGATAATATTGACAAATGCATGGAGCTGATGAGTGAAAAGCACATTCGATACCTGCCCGTTTTTGCCGAAGGCCAACTGGCCGGCATCATTTCTATGAGTGATGTGGTGGCAGCCAAAATGAAACGCCAGCAAGAAACCATCAGCCACCTGGAACAATACATCAGCGGCAGCTAAGCACAGTAGCTGTGTAAAATAGCCCCAACAAAAAGCCCGGCCATTTAGACCGGGCTTTTCATTTATCGGATGTTGAAGATATAATCGTTCGAGAAAAACTGGCGCTTCACATCTCGCAGGTCTCGCTGGATGCTGGCATCCACCCGCTTGTTGTCGTACTCCAGTATAAAGCCACCAATGATTTCTTCCTTCACCAACTCAGTCAGTTCTACTTTGTCAATGCCGGTATCGGTTTTTATTTTATTCAGCAGGCTGGCCTTCACTTCGGCGGCCAGCGGCTGGGCGGTGGTGATCTTTACCCGATGAATACCCTTCAGCGTTTCGTACTGCTGAATAAAGGCTTCCAGTATTTCATTCACCACTTTTTCGCGGCCCTTGCTTACCAGCAGGCGAATAAAGCCACTGAGAATGGGATGCCCCTGCCCTTTGTTCAGCTCGGCCAATATCGCCAGCTTTTTATCGCTGCTGATAATGGGGCTCTTAAACAAAGTGCGAAACTCAGGGCTCACCCTGGCAAAGCTGATAAAGCGGTCTACTTCGGCCTTCACCTCTTCCAGCTGCTTTTGCTCCACAGCTATATCTATCAGGCTTTTGGCGTAGCGGGCGGCTAAACGAGGATTTTGCATATAAAAGGAAATACAATGATGAGGAGAAGCAGCAGGTAATTAATTCAAGGTGACGTCGTTGCTCATCTTGGCAATGTAGGCTTCCTGCTCTGCCTTATTGCTCAGTTCGCGGCGCAGCACTTTTTCGGCTACGTCTATCACCAGTGCACCTACCTGGTTTTTCACGTCGGTCAGGGCAGCCATCTTTTGGTTGTTGATAGCCAGCTGTGCATCCGCAATGATCTTGTTAGCTTCCAGCTTGGCCTTTTCTTTGGCCTCGTTGATCATTTTGTCGCTGGTTTCCTTGGCCTCTTTCAAAATGGCAGCACGCTCTTCACGGGCCTTGGCCATCAGGGCTTCGTTTTCGCTTTGCAGCTGGGCCATTTCCGCCTTTACACGGTCGGCAGTAGCAATGCTGTCAGCTATTTTGCTTTCGCGTTCGTTCAGGCTGCTGATGATGGGTTTCCAGGCAAACTTGCGCAACAGCAACAGTACTACCAGAAATGCGATGAGGTTCCAGGCAAAGAGGCCTAATCCTACGTCGAGCATATTGAAAAAGTTTTGTCGGTTTGTATAGCTTCTTGAAGGAAGATAAAAGGCAGAGAAAAAACAACTGCGCCTTTCGCCCTGTGCCAGGGCGCAGTTGCCAAGGTCGATGTACGGAGCTAATTAAGCCTTGAACACGGCCAGCAGACCGGCTACAGCAGCCAGCAGGGCCACACCTTCTACGAAGGCGGCAGTCAGGATCATAGCACCGCGGATGTCGTTAGCAGCTTCAGGCTGGCGGGCGATGCTTTCAGTAGCACCTTTACCAATCTGACCGATACCGATGCCAGCGCCAATAGCGGCCAAACCAGCACCGATAGCACCACCCAGGTGGCTCATGCTCACATCCAACAAAACGTTCATCAGTTGCATAATCGATGATATTTAAAATGAAAAAATCCTAGTTCTTATTCTGCTCCCGCAGCACTTGTCGAGGTCGAGGTCGAGGTCAAGGTTGAGGTTGAGGTCGAGGCCGAAACCCATTCCTCATTCAGAATTCATAATTCATCATTCCTCATTCCCAATTCATCATTCACCATTCATCATTCACCATTCACCATTACTCCTAATGGTGGTCACCATGCTCAAACGCCTGACCGATAAACACCGCCGTAAGGTTGGTGAAAATGAAGGCCTGGATGAAAGCTACCAGCACTTCGATGGCATAAATGAACACCGCCAGTGCTACAAATATGGGACTGGTGCCATAGCCCAGGGCCGCATTCATAGCGCCGAATATGAAAATGAGGATGATAAAGCTGAGGATGATAACGTGGCCTGCCACCATGTTGGCAAACAAACGAATCATGAGAGCGAAGGGCTTGGTGAAGATGCCCATCAGTTCCACCGGCATCATGATGAACTTAACCGGCACCGGCACACCCGGAAACCAGAATACGTGGCCCCAGAAATGCTTGTTGGTGCTGAACAGGATCACCACGAACGAAACCAGCGCCAGCACGGCCGTCAGGGCCAGGTTGCCGGTCACGTTGGCCGAGCCCGGTATCAGGCCAAACAGGTTGTTGATAAGAATAAAGAAGAAAATGGTAAGCAGCAGCGGCAGGTAGCGCTGGTACTTTTTGCCCAGGTTGGGCTTGGCCACTTCGTCGCGTACAAAGGTGATCACCGGCTCCACAGCGTTCTGGAAGCCGCTGGGTGCCTGGTTGGGACCATTTTTAGCATACTTGCGGGCAATGCTGCTCATAATAAGGATGAGCAGGATGCTGGCGATCAGCATTTGTACCACGTTCTTGGTCATGCTAAAGTCGTACACGGTCACGCCCAGGTTGGGGTGGCCTGCCGCATCTACTTTTGCAATCTGCTGGTTTTTAAGGCCTTCGGTGCTTACGCCAGCTGCCTTCAGTTGCTCCAGGTAGTGGTCAGTCACCAGGTAAAAGCCATCGTGTGCCTCGTGGCCGTGGTGAAACTTGCCACTGCTGAAAAAATGCCACTGGCCCTCGGCATACAGAATCACGGGCAGCGGAATGGAAATGGCCTTGCCGCCAATGTCCATAAAATGGAAGTCATGGGCATCGGTTACGTGCTCTATGACCACCTTACCGGGGTCCAGCTTTTCTGCATGGGCGCCGCCGGCATGTTCGCCGGGTGCATGACCTTCTTCGGCCAGGGCGGTGCCCAGTGCCAGTACGCTGAAAGCAGCCACCAGTAAAGATTTGAGGAACTTACTACCCATACCTGTGCTCAAATTTGGCCGCAAATGTACGGGCCGGGCGCCAAACATTGGCATGGCCTGCCGAAGAAAACCCATGAAAATTTCGCCGCTGCCAGCCAATGCAAATAAGTATGACTAGGGGCTCTCAGCAGTAGTACAGGCCCCGGCAGCTGTACGCCCCCCTGTGGGCTCACTTCGTTCGGTCTCGGCTGAGCCGAGACCCCCGCCTGCGGCGGGGCCCGTCGGGCGGCGCAGCCCATCGCCCACGCTGCAGGGCCCGGCAGGGGCTCCGTAGCCGCCTCATCGGTTGGCGCCATTTTCAAGTGCGGAGGAGGCCCTACTACCCACTCATCGCCGGCGCTGTCAGCCAGCAGCAGACATCACTCTACTTCATTGTATACAACCAAACTGTCAGAGCAACAGCCCGGCAAAGCAAGGTGCGGGCACAACCCGGCAGTATTACATGGCCACCTGCTACCCGCTGGAGCGAACCGCTTGTGCAAAGTAGCCGCCATCAACTCATGCCTGGTGCGGTTTACAAAACCGCCGGTAGCCCGTTCGCCATTGCAAATGGCGAACAGCGGAGTAAAAAACGTAACCATGTTGGCTACTCTCCCAGGCTCAATACTTCTGTGAAGAATAAACAGCTATCAGCAAGAAACTGCCGCTGATGACCGCCCAAAGTAGACTTAAACTCCCTCACCCTAATCGCTGAAACGAACCCGGACTTTTTCACGCTGTAAACGCTTGCCTCACCGGCAGATAGCAAAGCCGTAAAGCAATTAACAACCCCTGCTTGATCGTCATCATCGAGACTAAGACCATTTACCGGTTTCTTTATTGAAATGGTATCCTCTTTGGAATCAACTATTCTAACCAGAAGCAACTGCTCGTAACTATTCAAATTTTTCTTACTACTCAAGTAATTCAACAGCTTTTCTCGCGGTAGGTAGATTCTTAATACACTGTCATGAACACAAACAGTTGTTGAATTATCATATTTCAAACGTACCGTTTTACTCCAATCACTCTTCAATGCCAAACAAGCAGAAAAGAACAATCCAAGTAGCATAAAATAACTCTTCATCAAACAGGATTTTTTCCCAGCAACGTCTCCCGACCTAAGAAGCGGATGTTACGTCATTTGAATGACATTGCTTTGAAGATTCATGCTTCGATATCCCTATATCGAAACCCTATCAAAATAAATACAAAACTCTCGAGGTTGCAAAAACTATACGCAGCTGTTGACAGCAGTGATCACCTGATAAATGTATTTGCCGGGGCAAGTTGGGCCGGCTATCGCTGATCCACCGCCTGCGGGTGGGGCTTTTTGCGTTCAAACTGCATTTCGTGCAGGCGGGCGTAGTGGCCGCCGGCTGCCAGCAGGGCTTCGTGGCTGCCCATTTCTTTTACCTCGCCGCGGTCCAGCACCAGTATTTGGTGCGCCTTGCGAATGGTGCTGAGGCGGTGCGCTATCACAATGGCGGTGCGGCCGGCTATCATTTTATCAATGGCCTGCTGTATCAGCGCCTCGCTTTCGCTGTCGATATTGCTGGTGGCTTCGTCCAGTATAAGAATAGCGGGATTGTACAGCAGGCAGCGGGCAAAG